>JACCXK010000243.1 GCA_013697055.1 Alphaproteobacteria bacterium | reverse complement strand
GCCCTGATAGGGCTGCACGGCCTGGTTCTGAAAGCCCTGACCCTGGAAGCCTCGGCGGTTCCAGTTGTTGCCGCCGAAGCCGCCGCGATTCCAGTTGTGGCTGCCGCTGTAGGGCTGCACGGAATACTGCCGCGACTGGAAGCCGCCACGGTTGGCATAACCCTGGCCACCGAAGTTCCGGCCGCCGAAGCTCTGGCCGTAACTGCCGCCGCGGTTGAAGCCGCTGCGTCCGGCATAGCCGCCGCCAAAGCCGCCACGGCCCTGGTAATAGCCGCGGCCCAGGGCCTGGCGGTAGTTGCCGCCGCGAGACTGGCCATAGTGCCAACCACCATGCGTCCAGAACTGCCGGCGTCCGCCGAAGTCGCGATAATAGAAGGGGCCGTTATACCAGCTGCCGTCGTAATAGACCTCGCCGTCATAGTAAGGCAGGTCATAATAATCGTCCGGGCAGCCATAGGCGGGATCGCAATAACCGTTGTCGGCATAGCTCTGCGCATAGGGATCCTGGCCATAGCCGGGATCGTAGTTCGGATCGTAGCTCTGATTGTAATTGGGATCGTCGTAGCCCGGACCGTAGCCGCCATTGTCATAAGGTTGCGCGCCCGCGGGAATCGCCAGCGCGCCGGTCACACCGAAGGCGACAATTGCCGCCTTGAAAACCTGTCTCATCGTTTCGCTCCAAGACTTTTATAGCGCGGGGATTCGCGTTGATGACAGATTGGCGATGCGGCGCTGAACGGTGGCTGAACGGATTGAGATTTCTTTGTGGTGAGCCGGAACTACAAAACGGTCCAGTGGACCGTTTTGCCGGCGAACGCCGCGAGCACAAGCGAGCGGCCTGGAAATCTTGCACACCTCCATCGTGCACAAAAGAAAACGGCCCCGGAAAACCGGAGCCGTTTCTTATTCAATGGATATTAGCGCCAGTGGCCGTGTCCGCCGCCATGGCCGTAGCCGCCGCGACCGTAGCCACCGCGGTATCCACCACGGTAACCGCCGTAATAGCCGCGATAGCCGTCACCATAATAGCCGCCGCGATAGTAGGGACGGCCGTAATAGCCGTAGCTGGGGCCGTAATAGGCGTAGGGATCGTAATAGGCCGGATAGCCATAGCCATATCCGCCATAACCGTAACCGCCGCCGTAGCCATAACCGCCATACGGATAGCCGCCGCCATAGCCGAAGCCGCCCAGGCCGATGCCGATCGACACACGCGCTTCGGCGGCGGTGGTGGTCGCGACTGTGGTCGCGGTGGCGGCACCCGCCACCATCAGCGCACCCAGCACGTATTTCGCAAATTTCTTCATCTCTGATCTCCTTGTGTCATTCGAAGTCCCCTCTTGAGTCTCATCCTGAGAGGGGCCGGCTGAACCGCACATGAACAACGTGAACGACCTGCAACCCGTTTCCGTCCAAAGCCAAATACCCTCAAATGGCCCCAGACCTGACGGTCTGTTCAGGCCGGTTCCCGCCCCAATTGACCCCTGGCGCCCTTGACCTCTTCCCAGAGCCCTCCTAAATACCGGTCGCGGTTGTTGGCACTCGTCACAGGCGAGTGCTGCGATACGCAGAAAACCAAACAGTTTCAAAAACTTACGAAAGAGGATTCCCATGAAATTCCGTCCGCTTGGCGACCGCGTCGTGGTCCGCCGCATCAAGGAAGATCAGAAGACCGCCGGCGGGATCATCATTCCCGACACCGTCGCGGAGAAGCCCCAGGAAGGCGAAGTGATTTCGGCCGGCCCCGGCGCCCCCGACAATAACGGCAAGCTGGTCCCCACCACCGTGAAGGCCGGCGACTATGTGCTGTTCGGCAAGTGGTCGGGCACCGAGGTCAAGCTGGATGGCGAGGAGCTCCTGTTCATGAAGGAGAGCGACATCCTGGGCGTGCTCGAAGGCAAGAAGGCCAAGAAGTAAGCGCCTCTCGACCTACCCAATCACAAATCCAAAAACAGAATTCAGGAGACTTTCAAAATGGCAGCCAAGGACGTGAAATTCGGCGCCGACGCCCGCGAGAAGATGCTTCGCGGCATCGACATCCTCGCCGACGCCGTGCAGGTGACGCTGGGCCCCAAGGGCCGCAACGTGGTGATCGACAAGAGCTTCGGCGCTCCGCGCACCACCAAGGACGGCGTGACCGTGGCCAAGGAAATCGAACTGGCCGACAAGTTCGAGAACATGGGCGCCCAGATGGTGCGCGAAGTGGCCTCCAAGACCAATGACATCGCCGGCGACGGCACCACCACCGCCACCGTTCTGGCCCGCGCCATCGTGCGCGAGGGCAGCAAGTCGGTTGCGGCCGGCATGAACCCGATGGACCTGAAGCGCGGCATCGAGAAGGCGGTTGAAGCCGTCGTCGCCGACCTCAAGAAGCGCTCCAAGAAGGTCAAGTCGAACGACGAAATCGGCCAGGTCGGCACGATTTCGGCCAACGGCGACAAGGAAGTCGGCGACATGATCGCCAAGGCGATGGCCAAGGTTGGCAACGAAGGTGTCATCACCGTCGAGGAAGCCAAGGGCCTGGTCACCGAGCTGGATGTCGTCGAAGGCATGCAGTTCGACCGCGGCTATATCAGCCCCTATTTCATCACCAACCCGGACAAGATGGTGGCGGAACTGAACGACGCCCTGATCCTGATCCATGAAAAGAAGCTCACCTCCTTGCAGCCGATGCTGCCGATCCTGGAAGCGGTTGTTCAGTCGGGCCGTCCCCTGCTGATCATCGCCGAAGAGATTGAAGGCGAAGCCCTGGCCACCCTGGTGGTCAACAAGCTCAGAGGCGGCCTGAAGGTTGCCGCCGTCAAGGCGCCGGGCTTTGGCGATCGCCGCAAGGCTATGCTGGAAGACATCGCCACCGTCACCGGCGGCCAGGTCATCAGCGAGGACATCGGCATCAAGCTCGAGAACGTCAAGATCGAGATGCTGGGCAAGGCCAAGACCGTCAAGATCGACAAGGACAACACCACGATCATCGACGGCGCCGGCAAGAAGGCCGACATCCAGTCCCGCGTGGCGCAGATCAAGGCGCAGATCGAGGAAACCACCAGCGACTACGACAAGGAAAAGCTGCAGGAACGCCTGGCCAAGCTGGCCGGCGGCGTTGCGGTGATCCGCGTCGGCGGCGCCACGGAAGTGGAAGTCAAGGAGCGCAAGGACCGCGTCGATGACGCGCTGAACGCCACCAAGGCGGCCGTGGAAGAAGGCATCGTGCCGGGCGGCGGTACCGCCCTGCTCTATGCCGCCAAGGCGCTGAAGGACCTGGTCGGTGACAATGAAGACCAGACCCAGGGCATCAACATCGTGCGCCGGGCCATCCAGTATCCGCTGCGCCAGATCGTCAGCAATGCCGGCCAGGAAGCCAGCATCGTTGTCGGCAAGCTGCACGACCAGAAGTCCAGCACCTATGGCTACAATGCCCAGACCGGTGAATATCAGGACTTCATCGACAGCGGCATCGTGGACCCGACCAAGGTGGTTCGCGTGGCGCTGCAGAACGCGGCCTCGGTCGCGGGCCTCTTGATCACCACCGAAGCCATGATCACCGACCGTCCCAAGAAGGACGCAGGTCCCCAAATGCCCGGCGGTGGCGGCGGCATGGGCGGCATGGGCGACATGGACTTCTAGGGTCCTGACAACCAGTCAGTTCAAGAATGCGAAAGGCCCGGTCGAAAGACCGGGCCTTTTGCTTTAGGCTGGCGGGAGAAAGACCAGTGGGCGGGGGTCCATGACCAGCATATTTGCAGGAACAGTCGTGCCTGGCGCGATCGCCCTGGTGCCTGCGGGCGCCCAAGCAGGGCGGCCGATGCCGGCCCCGAAGCCATGAAAGACCAGGCCCGGCGACCTCTCGCCGGGCCTTTTTTTTGTCAATCGAAGAGGATGAAGACATGTCTGACATATCTCTCTCGGAAAGAATTTCCTGGGCCGAAGACAATCTGAAACGGCAACTGGACTGGATCAGCCGTCACGATTCCCGCATCGCGGTCATATTCGGCATTTGCGTCGCCATGCTCGGCGTCCTGGCCACCCAGGCGATAGCGCCCGACAAGCTGGACACAGGGTCTGTCGCCTTTTCCCTGATCGCCCTGGTGTTTCTCATCATCAGCCTGATCGCGATCTATTTCAGCCAGTATCCCCGCACCGTGTCCTCCACCAAGTCGCTGCTGTTCTTCGGCGACATTGCGCACATGGAACGCACCGACTTTGCACGAAGCTTTTGCGCCAGGACCGGGCAGGAACATCTGGACGACCTTTGCGACCAGTCCCACATCAATGCCGTGATCATCGGCCGGAAATTCGCCGCCCTGAAAGTCGCGCTGGTCTTCCTGCTGGCCGCTTCCATCCCCTGGGTGATCGCAATCGGCCTGTTGAGGATAGCCAAGGGAGGATGAAGGGGCTGGTATCCTCAGTAAGTCTCGCAGCTTGGCGACAGGCGCTATTTTCTATCTCGCGAGTTCCTCCTGTAGACGCATGCTGCACCCCTTAGTATCTATACACAGGCTAAGCCCCTGATTTAGCCCGGCTAGTAAATGTTCTCTTTTTGTTCTATTGTGAGTCCATGACGATGGCCAACGGCACACAAATCGAATGGACATATCAACCGCTTTGCTCATAGCAATGATCCGCTCCATATCGCTTCGCTCGACTCCATCCTCGGCAGCCCTGGGTGGCGTGATCGTCTGGACAAGGAGATGCCTCGCGGCGCGGCGGTAGAAAAGCTCTTCCGCCACACCATCGAAGACACGCTGAACATGCCCTTTGTCGTTTCGACCCGGATCGACAAATCTACCGCCGATAGGCCACATTTCTTCATCACGTATGGCAGCAAGAACCGGGAAGGTCTGATCGCATTCCGCAATACCGAATACGCCGCGCTACGCGAACATGAGAGGAATCGCTCCGACGCCAGCGAGCGCAAGCGCGCTGATAAGACAGGCACCTCCGATCTGTTCACCAACTTTTATGCCGAAGTGCGGGAGGCCACCATCGATAGTATCGTGGACGAGCATAAGGGCCGCGCGAGTGAACAACTGCTCGCGGCACTGACCCACGGTCCCATAAAATTCGCTCAGATTGTCGATGGTTTGTTGAAGGAATTTATGCTGCGCGAGACTAATGTCAAAGATATCTGCGTAGCGCTGGCCAAAGAGGCCAAAATTGAGAACAGTTGGGGCGGCGGAAACCACAAACCCAAGGACGACACCATCATCAAGCTGAGAAAGTCTGCCGGATAGGTTCAACTCTATGTCTTACGTCACTGTCGATACAAATAACCTGATGCGCGACTATCTCCTGATCGAGGGAGCGGTCCAAACATTCCTGCGGGGATGTCGGCGCAGTCACATCAGCGTATACTTTTCCGAAATTGTGCTCGATGAACTCGTAGGAAATTTTAACCGCGATGTTTTCAAAGCGGTTACCCAGGTGCAGTCGCTGGTGCGCAAGCTCGAGCGTATGGGCGTGCGCGCCGACATCAACGGTTTCGACGTCACCAAAGAGGTTGAAACTTACCGCGCCCATCTTCGCCAGATGATGGAGTGGACCGAGGTCAAGGCCGTTCCCTATCCCGACGTGAGCCCCAAAGAACTGGTTGCCGCCGCCTACGCCGGCAAGAAGCCCTTCAAAGACAATGGCGAGGGTTTCAAGGACCACCTGATCTTTCAGTCCTTGCGTCAGTTGGCGCGCGCGGAGGAGGGACCCGGCTATTTCGTGACCGCTAATGTTAAAGACTTCTGCGCCAATGACGGCACCTTACATCCAGACCTAAGAGCCGCGCTACCCGAAAACTGCATGCTGACGGTGTTCGAAAATCTGCACGACTTTAACGCCAAAATCCTTGTGCCACAGTTGGAGGCGCTGGACGGCATCGCCACGCACATCCGGGACGGCGAATTTGATGGCTTTGACCTCACTGGCGGCCTCACCGATTTATTCATTGCCGAACTGTGCGATAAGTACAATCCGCTCGACGAAACCGGCACACCACTAGATGAACCGTCGGTCGAAAGCGTTGGCGAAGCCCATGTCGCCGAGCTGGATGTCAGCCGGCTGGACGATGACCAGCTCCTGATCGAACTGTCAGGCCGGATCGAGCTGGAACTGTCGGGGTTTATCCAAAAAAATGATTTCTACCTGATGGACGAACACGAGAGCGAGGACATTTATGTCTCCGATCCCGACTGGAACGACCACGTGATGCGGGTCAGCACCAGCCGAGAGTTTCATTTCGACATGACGGTGGTGTTCGATGAGCCCAAGGAAAAAGTCGATTCCGTAACCATCGAGATTAGGCCCTTGGGTGATATGGAAGGCGGCGAGGGAGAATAAAATAAATGGGGTTAGGAGCAATTTTCCTTCAGCCCAACCCCGTCGTGCAATTGAATTGCTCCATTGAGAGCGGCGATAATCCGTTCTCGCATTCCGCTTGCTCGATTGTGCAATTCCACCGTTGTCCGCGCCCGGATGAATGGTAAGCTGCGCCCGTGTCGAAGCAGTCCGTCCTCAAACCGAGAAAGTTCCTTGGGCTCCTGGTCGCCTTGGGCGCGCTGGCCTTTGCCTTCGACACCACCGCGGCTGACGCCACGGCGGCGGCGAAGAAGCATCACGCCTCGGCCAGCCACAAAAAGCCCGCGGTTGCCAGGAAGCAGGCCTCGCACAAGAAATCGCGCAAGCTGGCCACCGTTGGCAAAAAGGGCCGCAATGTCGAGACGGCGACCGTCAGGGCCAAGTCCATCCCCACCCCGGTGATTACCGTCAAGGCGCCCAACGACGCCCCCGATTTCGACTTCCAGCCTCGCATCCAGGAAGCGCAAGGACTGGCCGCCAAACAGCCGGTGCTCCCCGGCGACATGGTGGTGAGCGGCAACACGCTGACCAGCTTCAACTGGGTGCTGGTGGTGGGCGAGAAGACCGGGCCCCTGACCGTGATCCGCATGGACGAACAGGGCCGCAACGACCAGCGCTTCATCGTCACCTGGCCGGTCAACAACTACCTCAACACCAAGTTCACGGTGGCGGATGCGGGTCACCCGGCCGGCGGGTTGATCGTCTTTGCCCAGCGCCGCCCGGTGCGCAGCAAAAGCGCCGGCGGGTTCGAGGAAGCGGTCTATACCGCCTATGCGCCCGAACTCGACACAAGGAAGATGCGCGATGCCGGGATGGATTACCTGCGCCACCTGGAACGGCTGGCTTATAACCGGGTCAACGACCATGACGTGCGCAGCCGCGTCGCCCCCAACAAGACGGTGGCCGAGCAGATCCCGCGCGACATGGTGCTGCGCCTGATGATCACCGAGCATGTCGATCCCCTGCACATGAAGTTCGTCGGCATCGAGCAATGCGTGCATGAGGTGCTGATCACCGTCGCCGCCAACCAGGACAAGGCCTATTCCTATGCCCGCTCCAGCGC
>JACCXK010000096.1 GCA_013697055.1 Alphaproteobacteria bacterium | reverse complement strand
GACCAATTCGATTTCCCGCACCACCGAATACAAGGCCGATATTTTCGGGCTGAATGCGGTTCGCAAGCCCGACGCCTTCGCCACCGCGATGCTGAAACTGTCCACCTATCGCAAGCTGGAGCCCGGCAAGTGGGAGGAAGTGATTTTTTACGATCATCCCTCGGGCCGCACCCGGATCGAAGCGGCGATGCGCTGGAAAAAGGAACATATCGGCGATCCCGATTTGCGGGATACGGCGCAGATCCCCTGATTAGCGCAGCTGCGCCGCCAGCGCCGGATAGAGCGGGCCGGCCGGGTCGAGCTTGCCGAGCAGGCTTTCGCAAGCCTTGCGCGCATCCGCGCTCCAGTCGGCGGTAACGGAAGCTGCCAGCTGCGCCTGGCTTTTCAGGATCACGCCATCGTCCAGAATCTTTAGTCCGTTGTCGCGCAAGGTGGTGCCGGTGGTGGTGATGTCCACGATCACTTCGGCGGTGCCCGCCGCAGGCGCGCCTTCGGTGGCGCCGGCGCTGGGCACGATGCGGTAGTCGGAAATGCGGTTGAGGGCGAAGAACTGCCTTGTGAGCTGGGCGTATTTGGTGGCGACTCGCAGGCGGCGCTTCTGTTTGTGGGCATAAGCAGCGCAGACATCGTCCAGGTCGGCCATGGTCGCCACATCGATCCAGGCGCCCGACACCGCCACCACCACATCGGCAAAGCCGAAGCCCAGCGGCTTGATCAGGTGCATGCGCCCGGTCAGTTCCGGCGCTTCCTCGCGCAGCAGGTCCTCACCGGTGATGCCCAGATGAATATCGCCCGCGAGCAGGGACGAAGCGATCTCGCCCGCCGACAGCAGCATGACTTCGACATCGGGCATGCCGGCAAAGCTGGCGCGATAGCCCCGGGCGCCCGCCGTCTGTTCCATCACCACGCCGCGTTCGGCGAACCAGGCGTTGCAATTGTCTTTCAGGCGGCCCTTGGAGGGGATCGCGAGGGTCAGCATCACTTGCCTCCCCGCTTGGCGGCCAGCACGCGCTCGGTGCGGATGGCGACGCCGATGGCGCTGACCGGCTTTTTGGCGCCCAGCATCTCCATCATGGAGTCATAGCGGCCGCCGCCGGCGATCTGCACCGGGCCTTCCTTGTCGCGCGCCCACAGCTCGAACACAAAGCCGGTGTAATATTCCATGTTGCGGCCGAAATGGGCGGTGAACTGTACCCGCGCCGGATCGATGTTCAGCGATTTGAGGGTCGCCAGCCGCGCATCCATGGCGGCGAGCTGCGGGTCGAGGTTGATGCCGGCAGTGGCGAGCAAGGCGCGCACCTTCACCAAAGATTCTTCGGCCGGGCCGGAAATATCCAGCAGCTGGGCGATGGCGTCGGCCACCTTCGTGTCCAGGCGCAAATTCGCCGCCTCCGCGGCACGGTCCAGGGCGCGCGTGATGATGTCTTCACGCGTACGTGCGGCCATGGGCGCATCGCCACGTGCATCCAGCAGGGCTTCGATCTCGTCGCGGGTGCCGGGCAGCTTGGCCTTGCCGTCGCCATGGCCCAGCCAATAGAGCAGGCTTTCGACATAGCCGGCGCGCCAGAAATGGCGCTTGAGGCGCGAGCGCCAACCCGCCGGCAGCGCCAGCGCATCCACCAGGGCGTTGAACAGCGCCAGGTCGCCCATGCGGATGGTGAAGTCCGACAGGCCGCAGACTTTCAATGCGTCCACCACCAGAGACAGGATTTCGGTTTCGCCCGCGGCGCGGTCTTCCAGACCGAGTAATTCGACGCCGGCCTGAAAGAACTGGGTCGGGCGATGCGGCTCGCCTGGCTGGTGACGAAAGACCAGCCCATTATAAGCGATGCGCGCCGGGAAGCTGCGCTTTGATTGCACGGCTTCGCGGCAGATGGGAATGGTGAGATCCGGCCGCAGGCACAGTTCGCGCCCCGACGGGTCCATCAGGGTGAAGGTGCGGCGGCGGATTTCCTCGCCCGAACGGTCCAGGAAAATCTCGGCCGGCTGCAGCACCGCCGGCTCCTCGCGGCCGTAGCCGCGGCTGGCGAACAGGCCCAACAGCGATACCGCCTGGCCGTTCAGGGCGTCGATCGCCTTGCTGTCGTAATAGGGAAAGGCGGGCATTACACCCGGCCTTTCAGCATCGCCTTTACTTCCGCCACCAGGCCGCTGCGCGAAACGCTCTTCTGCGCCTCGCGGTTGGCCACCCATTCGGCGCGGCTTTCCACCGACTTGGCCAGCTCGGCGCCCAGCGCCAGGTCCTTGAGCGTAACTTCGCCGCGGGCGCGCTCGTCGCCGCCCTCGATCACCGCGATGGCGGCGCCGCGCTTGTCGGCATATTTGAACTGGTCGCCCATCTTGCCGTTGCCGACATAGGCCTCGGCGCGGACACCCGCCGCGCGCAATTCCTGCACCATAGCGAAGCTGGCGGCCGCTTCGGCCTTTTCGAACACCGTTACTACCACCAGCGGCGAGCTGCCCGCCGCCGCCAGCCCGCGCGAGGTCAGGGCGCTCATCAGGCGCGACACGCCGATGGAGACGCCGGTGGCCGGCACCTGCTGGCCGGTGAACCGCGCCACCAGGTCGTCGTAACGTCCGCCGCCCGCCACTGAGCCGAATACCACTTCTTCGCCATCCTCATTCTGGATGGGAAAGGTCAGCTGCGCCTCGAACACCGCACCGGTGTAATAGTCCAGCCCGCGCACCACGCCGGTGTCGAACAGCACCCGGTCGGGGCCATAACCGCAGGCCTGCAACAGCCGCACGATCTGTTCCAGTTCGTTGAGACCGGCCGCGCCGATGGCGCTCGATCCCACCAGGGTGCCGATCTGGCGCAGATGGGCGTCTTCGTCGGCCGCATCCGGCGCAACAAACGCCAAGATGCGATGCGCCTGGTCGGCGCTGAGGCCGGCGCCCTTGGTAAAGTCCCCGGACTCGTCCTTGCGCCCTTCGCCCAGCAGCGCGGAAACGCCGTCCACACCAAGCCGGTCGATCTTGTCGATGGCGCGCAGGACGATGCCGCGCCGCACGCGGTCCTCCAGCGCCACGCCGCTGGCTTCCAGCACGCCGTCCAGCAGCTTGCGATTGTTCAGCTTGACGATGTAGTCGCCGCGCTTCAGACCCAGCGCCTCCATCACGTCGGACACCATCATCAAAAGTTCGGCATCGGCGCTGGGCGACGCGCTGCCTACGGTGTCGGCATCGAATTGGGTGAATTCGCGGTAGCGGCCTGGGCCGGGCTTTTCGTTGCGCCACACAGCTCCCACCTGGTAGCGGCGGAACGGTTTGGCCAGATGCTGGAAATTGGCCGCGACATGACGCGCCAGGGGCGCCGTCAGGTCATAACGCAGGCTCATCCACTGTTCGTCGTCATCCTTGAGCGAGAACACGCCTTCATTGGGACGGTCCACATCCGGCAGGAACTTGCCCAGCGCGTCGGTATATTCGAAGGCCGGGGTTTCCAGCGGATCGAAGCCATAGCTTTCATAGACACCGCGGATAGTCGCCAGCATCTTCTGCTCGGCCATGATCTCGGCGGCCCCGCGATCGCGAAAGCCGCGCGGCAGCCTGGCTTTGGGTTTGACGGGTTTTTGCGACGACATCGGGGAATCTGCTGAATCTGGAAGTTGGCGGGGGTTGTACCGGCCCCCCTGCGGGACGGCAAGGAACTGACCCTGTCGCGGCACAAGATATGATAAATCAACCACTTACAAGCGCGCCGCTTTGTCCCTTGCGCACGGGCATGTTGCAGTGCGAACTAGCCAAAACAGCTCCAGGAAACGCAAAAGTGGCCGAAAGCAAAGTCTATCCCGATGCCGCCGCGGCTCTGAAAGGCCTGACCTTTGACGGCATGACCGTGATGTCGGGCGGCTTCGGCCTGTCGGGCAATCCCGAAAACCTGATCACCGCGCTCAAGGAGGACGGGACCCGGAACATCACCGTCATCGCCAACAATTGCGGCGCCGACGGGCTGGGCCTGTGGGTGCTGCTGAACAACGGCCAGATCAGGAAGATGATTTCCTCCTATGTCGGCGAGAACAAGCTGTTCGAGGAACTCTACCTCACCGGCAAGCTGGAGCTGGAACTGAACCCGCAAGGCACGTTGGCCGAGCGTATCCGCGCCGGCGGCGCCGGCATTCCCGCTTTCTATACCCGCACCGGCGTTGGCACGGTGGTGGCGGAGGGCAAGCCCACCGAAGTGTTCGACGGCCTCACCTATGTGCGCGAGCGCTGGCTGAAGGCGGACCTGGCTATCGTCAAGGCGTGGAAGGGCGATACCGAAGGCAACCTGATCTATCGCAAGACCGCACGCAATTTCAATCCGGTGATGGCCACGGCCGGCAAGGTCACCATCGCGGAAGTGGAAGAACTGGTCGAACCGGGCGAGCTGGATGCGGGCAACATCCACACCCCGGGGATTTTCGTGCAGCGCATTCTCCAAGGCCGCGACTACAAGAAGCCGATCGAGCGGGTGACGACGCGTCCTCGCCCCGCAACGGGAGGCGTGTGATGGCCTGGTCTCGCGAAGACATCGCCGCCCGCGCCGCGCGCGAGCTGAAAGACGGGTTCTATGTCAACCTGGGCATCGGCATCCCGACCCTGGTGGCCAATTACATTCCCGCCGGCGTGAAGGTCACGCTTCAGAGCGAGAACGGCATGCTGGGCATGGGCCCCTTCCCCTATCCGGGCGAGGAAGACCCAGACCTGATCAATGCCGGCAAGCAGACCATCACCGAATTGCCGATGACCAGCTATTTCTCCTCGGCCGACAGCTTCGGGATGATCCGCGGCGGCCATATCGACCTGTCGGTGCTGGGCGCCATGGAAGTGTCGGAAGACGGCGCCATCGCCAACTGGATGATCCCCGGCAAGATGGTCAAGGGCATGGGCGGCGCCATGGATTTGGTGGCCGGCGTCAAGAAGATCGTGGTGGTGATGGAACACACCAACAAGGCGGGCGAAAGCAAGGTCTTGAAGCAATGCACCCTGCCGCTAACCGGCACCGAGTGCGTGGACATGATCATCAGCGATCTCTGCGTCTTCACTCTGGAACGCGGCAAAAAGGGCCTGACCCTGGTCGAGCTGGCGCCCGGCGTCACCCTGGAAGACGTCACGGCCAAGACCCAGGCCAAATTCACCAGCGCGCTTTAGGCATGAACCGGAGGCTGGCGCGCCGTCTTTGGCGGCATCATCTGCCATTGGCGCTCGTGTCGGCCGCCATGGTCGGGCTTTTCTATGCCACCCGGCCCTATCCCGACATTCTCACCCGCCTGAGCTTTTCCACCGCATGGCCGGCGCTGGTGATGCTGACGGTGACCTTGGCCATCGGCCCCTGGCGCGTCCTCACCCGGAAGCCCTTGGCCTTGTCGGTGGATCTGCGCCGCGATATCGGCATCTGGGCCGGGCTCCTGAGCGTATTGCATGCGGGGGTGGGCCAAAGCGTGCATCTGCGGGGGCGGCCCTGGCTCTATTACATCTATGAAAAGACCGAAGAACACCTGCTGCCGATCCGGCATGACATGTTCGGCTTTGCCAATTTTACCGGCCTGTTCGCCGCCCTGATAGTGCTGGCTTTGCTGGTGACATCCAACGACGCCTCGCTACGCAAGCTGGGCCTGCCGGGCTGGAAAAGCCTGCAACGCTGGAACTATGCCTGCTTCGCGCTGACGTTGTGCCACACCTTTGGCTACATCGCGGGAATCGAAAGCCTGGAGGCCGCCGCCATCATCACGGCGAGCCTGTGCGTGGCGATCACGCTATGGCTGCAATGGGAAGGCTGGCGCAGCCGCGCCTGACTACTTCACCACCACACCGCCGACCTTTTCCGATCCCGTGCCGCTGCATCCCACCGCGCCGTAACGCACGAATTTCTGGATGCGCTTTCCGGTATCCACCTCGGCCGTATAAATGTTGCCTTTGCTGTCCAGGCTGACCTGGTGCAGCCAGTGGAACTGGCCGGCGTTACGGCCCGAGCGGCCCAGCCGTCCCAGCTCCTGCAGATTGGCGCGGTTGAGCAGGTAGATGGTCATGTTGGAATTGTCGCCGACATAAAGACAGCTCTGCCCCTTGTCCTTGGAGAAATTCAGCGACACCGAGGTGCCCGGCATGGCCGGAATCGTCTCGGTATTGCCGCTGATCCATTGCTCGGCCACAAAACCGCACTTGCCCGTCCTGCCTTCCGGATTGCTGCAGGGCTTGCCCAGCTCGGCGCTGTTCTTGTCGAACACCTGGATGCGGTCATTGCCGCGGTCGCAGACATAGATCTTGCCGTCATCGGCCAGCTTGATGCAGTGGACCGGATTGCGGAAGAAGGCGGGCTTCTTGTTGCCCTTCTGCACATCCGGCAGCCAGCGTCCCGCCGCGGCCGCGCCGGCATCGTCCACCGGATTGGTGCCATAGGCGCCGAAATGGCCGATATATTTTCCCGTCTCCGCGTCGACGATCAGAATGCGGCGGTTGCCATAGCCGTCGGCGACATAGAGCCGGTTGGTCTTGGGGTCCACCACCATGTCGGCCGGCAGGTACAGCAAGGGCGTGCCGTTGATGCCGCCATTGGTGTCATTGCTGGCCGGCGCCGTGGGCGTACCGCCGATGCGCATCTTGAAATTGCCGTTCATGTCGAACTTCAGCACAAAGCCGTCGCCGCCCTCTTTATGGGTCGTCCAGGCGGACGCCGGATCCACCGGCTTGGCGCCATTGCCGGCGATCCAGATATTGTCGCTGTAATCGACATAGATGCCATGCTCGCTGTTGGGCCAGATGCAGCCGTCGGCTGCCTTGCAGTGGCTTTCCAGCCAGCCCGGATCGGCCGGCCCGCCCCAACTGCGCAGCAGCTTGCCGGCGGTATCGAACTCCAGCACCGACGGCGCGGCGTTGCAGCAGTCGGCCTGCGCGCCGTTCGGACGGGCAAAGCCCAGCCCGTTCTTGCCGCCGGAACCGCCGCTGGTGTCCAGCGCCGCTTCGTCGGTGGTCATGGTGCGCGGGCGGTTATAGACCCAGATGTGATCGTGATGATCTACATAGAGACCGCCGACCTGGCCCAGCATCCAGCTGTGCGGCAAGGGCGCGGGCCAGCCGGGATCGGAGACAAAACCCGGCATCTTGGCGGTCGCCGCCTTGTTGTAGACGCCGGTAGTGGCATAGAGCCGGTCCAGGATGGTCTGGTCCTTGTTGACCGCATCCGCAGCCAACGCCGCCCCCGAAGCCAGCATCACTGCCAGCGCAATCCCAATCCCGCGCATGCTCATTCCCCTATCTGTCTTGTTGTCAGTCCTGCGGCACTTCGATCACCAGCACGCGCTTGGGCGCCTTGCCGACCTTGATGCGGGCGATTTCCTTTTCCGCCTTCACATCCATGATGGAAGTGTCGTCGGTGTCGGCGTTGCTGACGCCGGCATATTTGCCGTCCTTGGACATGGTGATCCAGTTGGGACATTCCCCGACCCCAAGCTTCTTGCCCAGTTTGCCGCTGGCGATGTCATAGACATAGACGCCGCCGTCGGACACCGAAGTGATCCAGATCTTCTTGCCGTCCGGGGTCATGGCGATGCCATGCACGGGCGTGTTGGGCGGCTCGACCCGGCAATTCATCCAGGGCATGGGCGGCAACAGGACCTGCGCCATGGTCTTGCCGGGAATGTCGATGATCGCCATGCCGTGCAGCCCGCTGAGGGCGGTGTAAAGCGTCTTCTCATCCGGGGTGACAATGAAGGGGCGCGGATCGCCTGCCACCCGCACCATGTTGGTATATTCCATGGTCTTCATGTCGATGCGGTTGATGCGGAAGGCGTCACGCTCCTCGCAATAGACCACCGTATTGCTGCCGCCCTCGGGGGTGAAGCAGTTGTGGGGATGGCGGATCGGCAAGGTCTTGACGATGGTCTTGGTCGTCATGTCCACGATCACGGCACTGTTGGCCGGCGCCAGCAACGGCACCACGACATAATGGCCGTCATTGGTGGCGGCGCATTCGTTGGGCTGGCCGCCCAGCGCGATGGTGTCGGTGACCGTGTTGGTTTTGGTATCAATTACCTTCAGGGAATGCTCGGACTCGATGGTGGCAAAGGCCCGCCGGCCATCTGCTTGCGCGCACACGCCATGGACGATGGGCCCGACCTTGAAAGTGGTGATGATCTTCTGGGTGGGCAGGTCTATGACGGTGATGTCGTCGCCCTGGCTGTTGGCGACGTAAAGAATGGAGCGGGTGGCGGCGTCGGCGCCGGTGGCCGCGCCCGCGCAGACAATCGCCAGCGCCAGGATTTTCTTGAGCATGTCCCCTCCCCGTCCTTTGCCCCTTCTTACCCGAAGGGGTGGTCTGAGGCCAACACCGAGGACCACGGGCACGCGGCCAAGCGCGCCCCGGACCCGGAGGGAACCAGGCTAGCCGTCCTTGCGGCCGGTTCGCGCCTTTTCCTGGTCTTCCTGGGTGCGCTGCGACACAGGAATGGTTTTACCACGGCCGTCCTGCTCCAGGCCGGCCGGTGCATCTTTGCGGGGCGCCATCTTGCTGTGCCGGCGCGGCGGCATCGGCGCCGTAGTCTCGGCTTCGTTTTCAGGATTCTTGGTGCTGCTCATGGAATCAGTCCCTGGCTGGCCGGACTGAGCCCAACAGCGAGCCCTGGTGACGGCGCAAAAGGAAAATGCCCGTCTCGATCGCCAGCGCCGCCAGGAAGGGTGACAGGGCGATGGCCATGCCGTCTTCGTCCTCCTCGACCTTCCATAAGGCGCCCAAGGCGCAGAGGCCAAGGCCGATCATCAGCATTTTGCGCATGGGTTTACTCCGACAGTACCCTAGCCGAACGCCCCCGGCAGGCGGAAAGTTCCATCCCTGCCCGCCATCGTCTTGTCGCGATTCGGCGGAAATCAGCCACCGCCAGTGCATCCTTCCGTACACAGAGCGGGAACTTTCATGGTGAAGGCAGCCCTTACGATAGTCGCAGGAGCGTTGATGAATCTGCGGGCCTTAACCGGGCTTTAGCGCTAGCGCTGTTAACTTTTACAGCGTTTCCACACGGCGGTATGCCTGATGCTTGCTTCGTCATCCACCAAGACCGGAAGAGCCGACTTCCTGCCCGTCATCGCGGTGCTGGCGGCAGGCGTCGCGCTGTCGCTGTTCGTGGTGTTCGCGGTGCGCGGCTATTATCTCAATCTCGACCGACAGCAATTCCAGCGCAGCGCCAGCTACTATTCCACCACTTTCAAGAACTCTGTGGAACGTCATGTCGCCTCGCTGGCGGCGATCCATGCCTTCGTCTCGGCGTCGCACGATGTGACGCGCTGGGAATTCTCCGCCTTCGCCCATCAGATCCTGCCGCAGAATTCCGGTTTCAAGGCGGTGATCTGGCTGCCGCACACCGATCAGGCCGCGCGCAAGGGCTTCGAAGCCCGGATGCAGAATGACGGTCTCTATGGCCTCAAGCTGCGCGAACTGACGCCGGCGGGCGATCTGGTGACCGCCGACGCGCGGCCCGCCTATCTTCCCGTCTCCTATGTCGAGCCGTTCGAAGGCAATGGCAGCCTGATAGGCGTCGACCTGGCCAGCAATCCGATCTATGCCCCGCTGTTCGAAACCGCGCTGCGCACCGGAAAGGCCGCGGTATCGCCGCCGCTCGCCCGCGCCCTGGTCGAGGGCGCGCGCCAGCCCATCGTGCTGGTCGCCTTCCCGCTGAACCGGCGCAGCGGCAACGGCGTGAAAGTGGATAACGATGGTCCCGAAGGCTATGCCCTGGGCATTCTGCAGCTGGACCGGGTGATTCAGGACGCCATCGGACCGGGCGCGCCGATCCAGGTCGCGGTGGCTTACGGTCCGGGCGCCGCGCCCAAGGTCTATCTTCCCGGCGCACGCGAACAGACGGCCCCGCTGACGAGCTGGTTCGGCGACGCCACCTTCCACCAGACCGTGCCCTTCACCGTCGCCGGCCGGCACTTCTTCCTGGTGCTGCGCTCCCAGCCGCATGACGACGCCCTCACCCGGCTTTACGCCCCCTTCGGCGCGGCCCTGCTGATCCTGGCGCTGACCGCGCTTCTGGCGCAAAGCATATTGGCGACCATCCTGCGCAAGCGCTTTGTGGAACGCGCCGTCATCGCGCGTACCACCGAACTGCGCGATCTCAATGGCGTGCTGCGGGCGGAAGTCGAACAGCGCCGCCAAGCCGAAGCCGATCTGCGCGTCGCCAAGAACAAGGCCGAAAGCGCCAATCGCGCCAAGTCTGCCTTCCTGTCCACCATGAGCCATGAACTGCGCACGCCGCTGAACGCCATTATCGGCTTTTCCAGCATGCTGATCGAAGGTCCCCGCCAGTCAGAAGCCCGTTCCACCGATTACCTGCAGGAGATCAACGGCAGCGGCACCCGGCTGCTGGAACTGATCAACGACATTCTGGACATCACCCAGATGGACACCGATGACGGCCCTCACGATCCGGTCAGTGTCCGCGATGTGATCGACGCCGCGGCCGAGAAGATGCAGCCCCTGGCGCAAGACAAGGGCCTGACCCTGAAAACCGCCATCACCGAGACCTTGCCGCTGCTCCCCGGTGATGGACGGCGGCTGCAGAAGGCGGTGCAGAAGCTTTTGTCCAACGCCATCAAATTCACCGAACATGGCGGCTGGGTGCTGGCGAGCGCGCGCAACTGCGCGGACGGACTGGTGCTGGAGGTCAGCGACAATGGCGTGGGCATGCCGCCCGGCGCCCAGGACAAGATCGTCGATCTGTTCACGCAATACGACACGTCGCTGGCGCGCAAGCATGAAGGCGCCGGGCTGGGCCTGACCTTCGTCTCCAGGGTCGCCAACCAGCATGGCGGCAAACTGCATATTTCAAGCCGCTTGGGCCAAGGCACGGTGATCTCGCTCACCTTCCCGCTTGCCCGGGCGGCCATCCGGGAGGTTGCATGAAAAAGGATACCAGCGCCGTCACACGCGCGGCACTGCTGGCAGTCGCCCTGGCGCTGGCCGCTTGTTCGCAAGCGCCCAAGCCCGTGGCGACGGCGATTCCAGAACCGCCGCCCGCTCCGGCACCCCTTGCGGCCATCGGTCCGCCGCCGGCACCCGACCAGGATCTGGTGACCGATCCGCGCGCCATCGCCGCCGCGCAACGGGCGCTGAACATACTGGGCTATGACGTGGGCAAGCCGGATGGCGTGATTGGTCCGGCCACCCGCCGCGTCCTCATCGCCTTCCAGAAAGATCATGCGCTGGCCGAAGATGGACGGCTGACCTTCAGCCTCGTCGAGCGCCTGAAAATCCTGACGGCGGAATTATCCCGGCCGGTGATGGTGGCGGTCGCAGCCGGCGATACTCTTGTCTATAGCGACGGCAAGGTGGAAGTCGCCGCTGCCGAGCGCAGCGTCTCCTGGGAGCCGCAGGGCGGCGGCCGCAGCCTGGTGGCGGTGCGCCCCTCCACGACAGGGTGGCCCGCCGAGGCCAAGGCTGGCCTCGATTGGGCCGTCACCCATGCGCTGGATGTGGCCGGCCCACCGCTGGAATGGTCCAGCACCGGCATCGCCGCGCGGTTCGAGATACGCACCTATCCGACACTGACGCCGCGCGAAGCCGCGCTCGCCGGCCCGAATGCAGGAGTCTGTCACCGCTTTGAGATGCGCTCCGGCGATCATCGCTATCCGGCGATTGCCTGCCCCGATGCCAAGGGCGTGTGGAGCATTCCGCACAGCCACATCCGGCTGGCGCGCCCCGCGTCGGGGTTGGGGCCGCAGGCGGCTAGTCTTCCGGCGATACGGCGTTGATGGGTGGAAGTGAATTGATACAGTGAGAGAAATACTCCTGTCCCATATCCCGAACGCCGCAGGTTTTGCGAATTGATCGTAGAACTTCCAGTAGCGAGGGAGGTTGGTGACCGCACGTCTGACCAGTATGGTCGGCAAGCGTTTGCGTCAGACGCAGCTTAACTTGCGGACTTGGGCCAGCTTATTCCTTTTGCATTGTCGAACGTGAGCGTGTTTCGGGCGGAGCAAAGTTAGCGAGCACCACGTTGCGCTTCGCACCGGCTGCCAAAACGGGATTTGACGGACATGCAGAGTCGGAAACACCCAGGTGGTCAACCTTCAGATTGGTAAATTCAAATTTCGCCCCGGCCACCGATAGGCCAATCTCCGTGATTTTTGCCGTCGTAGTAATGTGCTTCATAATATCGTCGCCGAAATTTACGGTCACAAGGCCATCTGGAGTCCAGTTGAGGTCGACATGTACCGCTTTGCTAAGATCAGCGGGGGCATAGCCAGGCCCTTCGCCAACAGAGCCTTCGACCTTTTCTAACCACTCGATAGAGTTCAACTTCAGAGCATCAGTAGGCGCTGAGAATGCTGCGGCGACCCACTGCTCTGGAACATCTCCATTTTTTTCTCCGTGTAGCCAGATCTTCGCAACCGGCAGGTTCTTGTCCGCCGGATAAATTCGTCTGAACGTCAGGGTAACACTAGCGTGGTTAGCGCCGCAGGGTAGCTCCCTGCTCCACTCCAAGCCCTTTCCAAGCTGATCATCGAAGCTGATTTTGGCAGGGTGGATTGACGTTTGAGCAAAGGCGCCAAGCGTGCCGCTGGACGCCAACAGGCACGCGGCGATCAAAAGGGAAGTTCGTTCCATTCCACAACCGCAACCATTGCCTCGATGAATTAATGCTTTGGAGGGATTCGAGTTTCCGCGATCAGCAGAAAATCTGTGATACGCGCAACAAGGTAAATTTTGGGAACTTGGGAACTTGGGAACTCGGGTGATATACCCCGTCGTGTCTTATTGAGGGAACAATGCGCGCTTTGGTCAGCCTGCTCGCATCATCGCCCGAAGTTGTAGGATGCGTGGTACGCCTCAACGGCTTCTTTTGATTTTACAAACCTTGTTGCCGACATCGAATAATCGATGCTTTTTCAGCTTTAGGAGCGGGCTCGAGACTCGCGAGTTCGTGCCCGCAACGCGGGCCACGTCCAACTCATGGGCCACTATTGCAACGCTCTTTTAAGGGGGTGTTAAAGATTCCTCATGTCCCAAGACACCTGATTTGCAAGGCCGCGACAGCCGTCGAGCGTCTACTTGGACGTCCGCTATTGGCGCCAAGCGTCTCACGGGCCGCGCTCGGCTAATGGTGATTGTCGGCGGAGAGTGCTTCACGAAAGGCGATGAAGTTTGCAAACCGGGTCCGCGCCCGACCGTCGGGCAGCAGTCCTCTCGTTCTGCACCAACGCGGAAATTCATTCGGATCGATAAACACGCGAATAAATCGGCCGCCAGCACCCTCGATCTCGCTTGCTGCTCGCTCCGCATATTCCAGCCACGACTCGTAATCGTTCGGCAAGATTTCCTGGTCAGCCATAATTCCCAGACACGCGCGATAGCAGTCCTGCTGGTACCACGGTATTCCCACCACTTTAGGCGGACGACGCATATTAACTCCCAATGCGCTTCCTTCTAATGCTGCCCCCATTCCGTAAAAAGTTTGTCAAAAAGTACTAGAGCGAAAGTTCCCGCTGCTCGCAGAGACCGGCAAAGTTCTGGATGTGTCGTTTTCTGGAGCTTGGCCCTTTGGGTGGTGGGATCTACTCACGCGGTAAGGCAAATCTCCTGGCTGCAATAGCGGCCTAGGTTTTGTTCTATCGCATCTAAAGGCGGCTGCGGCCATGTCCATAGTGGTCTTGGGACCAACGGGCGGAAACGGTCGCTCCGATGCAGACCACCGCTTCGAACAGGGGCGAAATTGCAGTCCAGATAGCCAGATAGCTTGCGCCCTTCCGGGCTGCCTCCGCTGCGTCCTTCGCCTTGGCAAGCATCGTATCTTCTGTCTGGTGGACGCGTTGGGTCGCTGTGGCGGCCGGCAGACCAGCGAATTGTACGACTAGCCGAGAGAGTTCTGAGACGTTGCTGGCTTCGGATTGGAGTGTGGCGACATCGAAGGTCAAGAGACGCGCGGCTTCGGCCTTTCCGTCAGCCAGCGTCCCCGAGTTGGGAGTTTCGCCCGTAACCGACGGCACCGTGTCGGCAATTGGCAGCAAGCGGGTGTGCTGTGCCCGGAATAGGCCAACAATTGTTATGGGAGGTGTGTACGTAGTCCATGATTACAGAAGCGCGAATTGCTGTTCTCCTTTCTAAGGCCAAGAAGCCGATGAAGAGGCCGAGAAAGCCAAAAGCCCCGAAGCCAAGGATCAGTGGCTCAATCGAGCGCTGGCCAAGATGACTTGATCCGGTCCATCCCGGAGCCGGCAAGCGAACGCTTTCGGATGTCGTCCGTTAGCCGTCCGGAAAGCGTCCAACGTCCCGCTGCGCATGGCCGCCTGCCGAACTGGCCAAGCGCTCGATCCCACCCACCAAGTACCGCGGCGCTCTACGTCGAGCGCCCGCTTTGTCCCTCGATCTGGAATCAATTTAAGAACCCCCGAATGACCAGGCGCCCCGGCGAGTTTCTGCTTCCTGCTTGCCGCACGTTTGCCGGGCGAGGTGCGGGGCCCGCCATATGGCTCCGAAAAACCGCATTAATTCACGTTTTGAAGGGGAAAATTGGTACAGTTGGGTGGGCTTGAACCACCGACCTCCGGATCCACAATCCGGCGCTCTAACCAACTGAGCTACAACTGCACACACGGCCTTTCGGCCAACTCGTCTGAGCCCTGTACCGGCACTCTCCCGGGGGTCCATACGCTACCGTTGAGAACGGTCGCATGGCCGTCCCCGGTTCGCCTCGGACCCAACGGAGCTATAACGGCTCAGGGACCGGCGTTCTATGGTCGGACCATAGCAAAAGCAAGGGTTTAGTGCTCCAATCCCGACGACGGGCGTAGGCAGTATGCCCATGGTCCGTTACTGTGGCGGCATGTTGCGGCCCCGCCTCCTGCTCCTGTCCGGTTTCCTGCTGATCGGCCTGGTCAGCCTGCTTTATTTCCAGACCCGCCCCGCCCCCGTCCTGACCGTGATGACCTGGCCCGGCGCCTATGGCCGCGCCCAGGCTGCCGCCCAGATGCGCCCCTATGGCGCCGAGAACAACGTGGATGTCCGCACCGCCTTGTGGGACGGCGACATCAAGGACCTCGTCACCATGGTGGAGAAGCGCGAGTTCAAGGCCGATGTGATCGACATGGAACTGCCGGTGGCGGTCCAGGCCTGCAAGCAGAAGCTGTTGGAGAAGATCGATCCCGCCAAGCTGCCGGCCGGCGCCGATGGGGCGCCCGCCGCCCGCGATTTCGTGCCCGGCGCCATCGGTCCCTGCTGGGTGGGCGGCATGGTCTACGCCCAGGTGATGGTCTTCGCGCCGGGCGGCAAACGCGAGCCCGCAACCCTTGCGGATTTCTTCGACACCAAAAATTTCCCCGGCAAGCGGGCGCTGAGCCGTGCCGCGCCCAAGTTCAACCTGGAAATGGCGCTGCTGGCCGACGGCGTGGCGCCCGGCGATGTCTACCAGACATTGGACACGCCGGAAGGGCTGGACCGCGCTTTTGCCAAGCTCACCGCGCTGAAGCCGATCTGGGCGCACGACAGTATCGGCGCTCTGAACTGGCTGAAGAACGGCCAGGCGGTGATGGCCACGGCGCTGAACGGCGATGTGGCGCAGATGAAGGACTACACCCCGGGCGTGATCTGGGATCACCAGCTTTACGAATTGGATGTGTTGGGCATCCCCGCCGGCAATCGCAACAAGAAGCGCGCGCTGGATTACGTCGCCTATGCCACCGGAGCTGCGCCGCTGGCGGGGGTGGCGAACTGGGTACCATACGGCCCGGCGCGGCGCTCGTCCCTCGCCCTGGTCGGCAGCAATCCGGAAACCGGCCTCGTCATGCGGCCGCTGTTGCCCACCGCGCCGGAGAATTTCGGCCACGCCTTCGCCATCGATGACGGCTGGTGGCTGGCGCATGGCGACGCGATCACCTCGCGCTGGCGGGAGTTCGTCTCGCGATGATGGTCTATGCCCTGCGCCGCATCCTGGGCGCGATCCCCACCTTGTTCGTGATCGTGACCCTGGCCTTTTTCATGATGCGCGCCGCGCCGGGCGGGCCTTTTGACAGCGAACGCCGCCTGCCGCCGGAAGTGGAGCGCAACGTCAAGGCGGCTTACGACCTCGACAAGCCCCTGGTGCAGCAATACGGCATCTATCTGGGCAAGCTGGCGCATGGCGACCTGGGGCCCTCCTACAAGAACAAGGATTTCACCGTCACCCAGCTGATCGCCACCGGCCTGCCGGTGAGCATGCGACTGGGGCTTTGCGCCATGACATTGGCGCTGCTGCTGGGCACCTTTCTCGGGGTGATGGCGGCGCTGCGCCAGAACCGCTGGCAGGATTATTCGGTGATGGGGGTAGCGATGCTGGGCATCACCATCCCGACCTTCGTCACCGCGCCGCTGCTGACATTGGTGTTCGGAATCTATGGCGTGACGTTGTTCGGCCATGAATTTTCTCTGCCGGTGGGCGGCTGGAACGGCGGGGCGCTGGCCAACATGGTGCTGCCGGTGACGGTGCTGGCGCTGCCGCAGATCGCGGTGGTGTCGCGGCTGATGCGCGGCTCGATGGTAGAGGTGCTGCGCGCCAACTATATCCGCACCGCCCGCGCCAAAGGCCTGCCGGTGACGCGCATCGTGGTGCGCCATGCCTTGCGCGCCGCGGTGCTGCCGCTGGTGAGTTACCTGGGGCCCGCGCTGGCCGCCATTCTCACCGGCTCGCTGATCGTGGAGCAGATTTTCGGCCTGCCCGGCATCGGCCGCTATTTCATCCAGGGCGCGCTGAACCGCGATTACACTTTGGTGATGGGCGTGGTGATTTGCTACGCGGCGCTGGTCATCCTGCTCAACCTGCTGGCCGACATTGTCTACGGCATTCTGGATCCCAAGGTCCGGCTTGCATGAGCAACCCCCTCCGCCCTTCGCATCGCAAGCGCGTCCATACGCTGTCGCTATGGACCGGGCACCTCCCCCTTAGGTGCGCTTCGCGCAAAGGGGGAGGGCCATGATCGCGACGGGCCAAACCCTCAAGGCGGTGGAAGAGGTCCAGGGCCGCAGTCTGTGGGTGGATGCGCGCCGGCGTCTGCTGCGCAATCGCGCTGCCATGGCTGGGATCGTGATCCTGGCCCTGATCGCGGCACTGGCGCTGCTGGCGCCGCTGCTGTCGCCCTTCGCCTATAACGAAGTGAATTACGACATCATCGCCTGCGCCCCCAACTGGTGGCCGGTCGAGGCCGCCTGCCGCGCGCCGGGCCATCTCTTCGGCACCGACTCGGTGGGGCGCGACCTGTTCGTGCGTGTGCTGTTCGGAGCGCGGGTGTCGCTGGCGGTGGGACTGGTGGCGACGGCGGTGTCGCTGCTGATCGGGGTGCTGTATGGCGCGACCGCCGGTTACCTCGGCGGGCGCGTCGATGCGCTGATGATGCGGGTGGTGGATATTCTTTATTCCCTGCCCTTCGTCTTCTTTGTCATCATCCTGATGGTGCTGTTCGATCGCAACTTCATCCTGCTGTTCGTGGCGATCGGCGCGGTGGAATGGCTGACCATGGCGCGGATCGTGCGCGGCCAGACCCTGTCCATCAAGCAGAAGGAATTCATCGAGGCGGCCCGGGCCGGCGGCGTCAGCCCCTTCGCCATCATCACCCGCCATGTCATTCCCAATGTGGTGGGGCCGGTGATGGTCTATGTCACCCTCACCGTGCCCGGGGTGATCCTGACCGAGAGTTTCCTCTCCTTCCTGGGGCTGGGCATCCAGGAGCCGCTGACCAGCTGGGGTGTGCTGATCTCCGACGGCGCCGACCAGATGGAGACCGCGCCCTGGATGCTGCTGTTTCCCGCCGTGTTCATGGCCGTCACCCTGTTCTGCTTCAACTATGTCGGCGACGGGTTGCGCGACGCCCTGGATCCCAAGGACCGATGAGCGCGCTTCTGGAGATCAGCGATCTGGATGTGCGCTTCGACCTTCCCGATGGTGAAGTGCATGCGGTGAAGAATGCCGGCCTGATCATCAACCCCGGCGAGTGCCTGGGCGTGGTGGGCGAAAGCGGTTCGGGCAAGAGCCAGCTCTTTCTTGCCGCCTTTGGTCTGTTGGCCGCCAACGGCCGCGCCAGCGGCAGCGTGAAATATCGCGGCGAGGAAATATTGGGCACATCGCCCCAGCGGCTGAACATGCTGCGCGGCAGCGCCGTCACCATGATCTTCCAGGACCCGCTGACTTCGCTGACGCCGCACATGAAAGTGGGCGCCCAGATCACCGAGGCATTGCGGCTGCACCGCAATGTGCCGCACACCGAAGCCGAAAAACAGGCGCGCGCGATGCTGGACTATGTCCGCATTCCCGAAAGCGCGCGGCGCCTGAACCAGTATCCCCATGAATTGTCCGGCGGCATGCGCCAGCGGGTGATGATCGCCATGGCCACCATCACCGGCCCCGACCTGATTATCGCCGACGAACCCACCACCGCCCTGGACGTGACGGTGCAGGCGCAGATCCTGGAAATCCTGCGCAACCTCAAAGACGAAAAGCACACCGCCATCGCCATGGTCAGCCATGACATGGGGGTGATCGCCGGCATCGCCGACCGCGTCCAGGTGATGCGTCATGGTGAAATCGTGGAAAGCGGCGGCGCCGACGAGATCTTCTATGCCCCGCGCCACGCCTATACCCGCATGTTGCTGGACGCGATTCCCAAGGCGGACGAATCGCCGTCACCGGTCACGGACATCGGCGCGCCACTGCTGACGGTGGATGACCTGAAAGTATCCTTCCCCATCAAGAACGGGCTGTTCGCCCCTGCGCAGACCTTGCGCGCCGTGGACGGCATCAGCTTCACGCTTCATCAAGGCGAAACTCTGGGCGTGGTCGGCGAAAGCGGTTGCGGCAAGTCCACGCTTGCCCGCGCCGTGCTCCAGCTTCTGCCCAAAACCGGCGGGCGCGTGGTATGGCTGGGGCGGGACCTGGACGCGCAAACCCAATCCGACATCCGGCGCTTGCGCGAAGATTTCCAGATCGTGTTCCAGGACCCGCTGGCCAGCCTCGACCCGCGCATGCCCATCGGCGTCTCCATTGCCGAACCCCTGAAGGCGCTGGAGCCGCAGCTACGCCGCGAAACCGTGCGCCAGCGCGTGCGCGCCATGATGCAACGCGTCGGGCTGGAGCCCGGCTGGATCAACCGCTATCCCCACGAACTGTCCGGCGGCCAGAACCAGCGCGTGGGCCTGGCCCGCGCCATGATCGTGGGGCCGAAGATGCTGGTGTGCGACGAGGCGGTCAGCGCGCTGGACGTTTCCATCCAGGCGCAGATCGTCGCGCTGATCCGCAACCTGCAGGCGGAAACGGGCCTGGCCCTTATCTTCATCAGCCATGACCTGTCGGTGGTGCGCCGCCTGTCCCACCGTGTGATGGTGCTCTATCTGGGGCGGGTGGTGGAACTGGCGCCCAGCGCGGCGCTGTATGCAGACCCCCGCCATCCCTATACCCGGGCCCTGTTGTCGGCCATCCCCACGCCCGACCCCCGCATTGAACGGGCCAAGACGCGCCTGCTCCTGACCGGCGACCTGCCCTCGCCGCTGGATCCGCGCGCCCAACTGACTTTTCTGAAATCCCGCCTGGGCGAGCCCGGCTACCGCCCCAAACTGGAGCAGGTTGCGCCGCAACACTTCGTTGCCGAGCACGATTAGCCTCTCTGCCTGCCGCAAATTGTGTTATAAATCATGCACTGCGCCGCTCACAGAAGCGGCCTGAAACAGGCACGGAGACGCATCAACGCATCACATCAACCGGGAGGTATCATGAGCAACATCGGGGAATACCATCATGGCGAAGATGCGCCGGACAAAAAGTCCCGCACCATGGTGGCCATTGTCATAGCCCTCGCGATCGCCGGCTTCGGCGTCTATGTCTATGAATCGGGGATGTGGAATCCTCAGCCGCACCAACCGGTCGAAGACAGCCAGCTTCCCGCGCATTAGGTAGCAGCCGCCCGGGACCGGGGCGGCTTTTTTATCGGATGCGCGTCACCTTGTGGTGCAGGTTTTCTTCGCCCACCACCAGGTTGAAACTGTGCATCGCGCCCTGGGCGATGGTGACCCGCATGCTCGAGGCGGCCTGCGTCCAGCGCACCGGATGCTTTGCGGCATCGTCATCGCTCTGCTTCCAGACCTGGCCGTCCAGCAAGGTGATGATAAAGCCGTCGGCGGTCACCTCATAGGAACCGACCGGCGCATTGTTGACCACATCGGAACCGCCGAACACATCGAAGATGCCCGAGGTCTTGGGCTTGGGCGGCGGACCGGAGCGGACCGCGGCACGCGCCACCGTAGCGGGCAGCGCCGAGGGTCTGGGCTGGTTCTGCAACAGCTTGAGTTGCGCCTGGGGCGCGGGCGCCAGGCCCAGCCAGGCGCGCATCGGCTGCGCCGCGCCATAATAACAGTCCAGCCATTGGCGGTCGTCGGTGATCTGGGCGCAGCGGGTCAGGCCGGACACCACGTCCTCGCGCGCATCGGCCAGCGCCATGCCGGGCGCAGCCACGCCGCAAGCTGCCACCGCCGCCAAAATCACCTTACGCATCGCATTTCCCCACTGAAACCATTGACCAACTGAAACCATTGAAATGTCTGCCGCAAACCCGGCAAATGTTTGTCTGAACGCATGGTAGAAGGTCTTGATGGTATCGAGCAAGACATGGAGCCGCCGCCTTGCCTTGGCGGGCGGCGCGGCGGTGGCGGCGGGCGGGTATTGGGCCCTGCGGCGCCCGGGCGGCAATCATACCAACCGAATCCCGGATGCGGGAACATTGCGGCGCGGCAACGGCGCCGAACCCCAAACCCTCGACAATTCCATGTCCACCGGAACGCAGGACGACAACATCATCGGCGACCTGATGGTGGGCTTGATGACCGAGGATCCCGGCGGCAAGCCGGTTCCCGGTATGGCGATCCAGTGGAGCACCACGCCGGATGGCCTGACCTGGCGCTTTAAGCTGCGCGAAGCGCACTGGTCCGACGGCGTACCCATCACCGCCGAAGATGTCGTTTTCTCATGGCGCAGGTTGGTCGATCCGGCGACCGCTTCGCCCTACGCCTATTATCTTTACCTCATCAAAAATGCCGAACCGATCAACGCTGGCAAGATGCGCCCGAACGGATTGGGCATAACGGCGCTGGAACCGCGTGAGCTGGAAGTCCGGCTGGAACGGCCCGCCCCGTACCTGCTGCGGATGTTGATGCACGCGTGTACCCATCCCTTGCCGCGGCATGTCGTGATGGCCAAGGGCCGGGACTGGGCACGCCCCGGCAACCATGTCGGCAGCGGCGCCTTCCTGCTGAAAGAGTGGGTGCCGGGCGGCCATGTGCTGGTGGAAAAGAACCCGCGCTTCTTCGATGCGGCCAACGTCGCGCTGGAGCGCATCTATTATTATCCCACCGACGATTACAGCGCAGCACTGCAGCGGATGCGGGCGGGCGAACTGGACGAGCACGACCGCATTCCCGTCCAGCGCATAGACTGGATCATGGCGAACCTGCCGCAGATCCGCGATCCCCTTCCGATATTCAGCGTCGAATATATCGACATCAACCATCGCCGCCCGCCCTTCAACGACCGGCGCGTGCGCGAAGCGATGAACCTGTCGCTGAACCGCGAAGCGATTGCCCAGCGTATTCGCCGGGTCGGCGATGTGCCCGCCTACAACCTGGTGCCGCCCAACATCGCCGACTTTCCCGGCGGCAACAGCTTCGCGTTCAAACCCATGCCGCTCGCCGCGCGCATTGAACGTGGCCGCGCCCTGATGCGCGAGGCGGGCTTTGGCGAGAACAACAGGCTCAACACCACCTTTCTGATCCGCAGCACCGCGCCCGGCCCCTACCGGTCGGTGGCCGCCGCCATCCAGCAGATGATGGCGCAAATCTATATCAACATCAGTATCGTCCCGATGGATTTCGCGGTCTTCCTGGCCCAGACCCATGC
>JACCXK010000166.1 GCA_013697055.1 Alphaproteobacteria bacterium | reverse complement strand
GAATTGAATGTCACGGGCGCGAAGGTCCAAGCCTCTGCCACGAATGGTTATGCCGGGAGCTGGCTGCTTGATCCCTATGATTTGACCGTGAGCAATACCTCCTCGAGCGCGACGCAGTCGCCCACGGGAACCTGGACCTCGGACGCTAACGGCACGGTGGTGCTCAATACCGATATAAACAACGCCTTGAATAGCGGCACCAGCGTGGTGCTGCAGACCAGCGGCAGCTTGGGTGATGGCCAGGGCAATGGCGACATCACGGTGGCCGCACCGATCCAGATGACGGGCAGCAGCGCAACGAGCCTGACCCTCAAAGCTGCCGGCAGCATCATCGTCAATCAGGGTATCTCTTCTATCGGAGGCGCGCTGGCATTGACCCTTGATGCCAATGTTCTGGGCGGTGGCGGCTATGTGAATATCGCGGCCCCGATCGCCACCAATGGAGGCGCGCTGGTGATTGGCGGAGGCGTCACCCCGCTCACCCTTCCCGCGGTCGGCACGGCAACCCAGGTCTCGGGTGTCCTGATCAATAACATCCTCAGTACCAACGGCGGCGCCATTACCATAAAAGGGCAGGGTTATAATGGCAGCGGTTCGGGAAACAATAATTATGGAGTGTCCATACAAGCTGCCGTGAATGCCGGGGGCGGGCCAATCAATATCACGGGCACCGGCGGCAATTCCAGCGGTTTCAGCAACAGCGGTATCAACCAGGCCGCCGTGATCACCACTACCGGCACTGGTGACATCATCCTGACGGGCACCGGCGCGGGCACGGGAAATTCCGAAAGGGGGTATATCAGTACCGCGGCCCTTTCAACCGGCACGGGCAACATCTCGATTACCGGTTCAGGCAGCACGTCTGGGGTAGGTGGCGGCAATACCGGCATTGACGTGCAAGCCAGTGGCAGTATACCGACCGGCGGCGCCGGGACGATCACGCTTGTGGGAACAGGGGCCGGGACGGGGGCAGGTGCTACCACTAGAGGTATTAACTTCTTTGGCTCGATTACCGCGGTCGACGGCCGGATTAGCATCACCGGCATCAGCAATTCCACCGCCACTGGCGTGGGCAATCACGGCATTCAAACCGTCGGCAGTGCCACCATTACCAGCACGGGGCTTGGCGGCATTGTGCTCAACGGCACTGCCGGCGGATCGGGGGCTGGCGGTAGCGACGTCGGCGTAAATCTGAGCTCCACCGGTGTTCTTCAATCGACCGGCGGCGGCGCCATCACTATCACCGGCGTCGGTGGCGACAATGGCGGCACGGGCACCAACAACTATGGCGTCAATATCGCAACTGCGATCAGCGGTAGCGGCGGGCCGATCTCCATCACCGGCACCGCCGGCAACTCGAGCGGTTCTAACAATCACGGCATCAGCCAGATCGCTGCAGTCACAAATACCGGTGCTGGAAGTATCATTCTGAGCGGCACTGGAGGGGGCACGGGCGGCAACGAAGTTGGTTATATCACGACAGCCAGCGTCACTGCCGGGACTGGCAATATTTCGATCACCGGCAACGCCAGCCGTACGGCGACGGGTTTGGCGGACGACGGCATTGATCTTTATATCGGTAGTCCCACGACCAGCTCGGTCGGTATTTCCACGGGTGGTTCAGTCGCCCTCCAAGCCAACGCAAATATCCTCCAAGGTTCGGGACCAGGGGGATTCATCCTGGCAGGGAACGGACTGACTGCCACCGCTACCGGAGGCAATATAAGCCTGCCCAATGCAGCCAATTCGGTGAACATTGTCGCCTTCAACGGCACGCCCGGCGCCATCACTTTCTTCAATTCGGTCAACACGATCTTGAGCCGCGCCTCCATCAACGGTCAGGCCGGTGCGGTCTCTCAGTCGGTGGACATCGAGGTGCTCGGTGCCGGCCACACCCTGACACTTTCCAATACCGGCATTATCATCAACGCTTTCAACGTCACCCTGCACGCCAACGGCGATATTCTGAACTCCAATACCGCCGGCTCGATCTCAGCTGTCAATTTGGGCCTGATCAGCGACTCCGGGTCAATCGGCACTCTGACGGCGCCGGTCATCCTGCGCGCCGGCGGCACGCTGGCCGCCCGTACAGCGGGGAACATCTATCTGGTAGGCATTGGAAGCACCCAGACTCCTGGCAGCATTGGCAACACTTCGGTGACCATCGGCTCGGTCGCCAATCTGGGTCCGGGCAGCGGCACCATTGCCGGCATCACGGCGGGCGGCAGCGTCAATCTGTTCCTGGATCCGTATGACGTCTTCGGTCCCGGCACGATCACCGCAAACAGCCTGGCGATTTCGGGCAACAGCATCAGCCTCGACAATATCGCCGTCAGCACCGTGACCGCCCGGAGCCAGGCCGGCACCATCGACATCAGCTCCGCAGGCAACTTCCAGATCAGCAATCTCCTGGCCAATGATTTTGCCGGCATCCAGACCACCGGCCCGGTGTTTCTGAACAGCGACAATGGCACCATCACCCAGGCGTCCGGCGCCAAGGGCGCGATCAAGGCCGGCACCCTGTCGGCCTTTGCCTATGCCGGCAACATTCTCGCCAACACCGCCAACGCCATCACCGGCAACATCCAGTTCGGCAGCTTCGGTGATGGCAGCCTGTACAATTCCCTGGCCACGCATATCAGCGTCGCCATCGCGGCCGGCACTCTGGTGATACAGTCGGGCGGCGACCTGGAGCTCGTGAAGGGGCTCAGCATCGGCGAACAACTGGGCGACTCGGACATCAACAATTCCAACGTGCTTTCGGCGCTCAGGGCGACGCCACTGGGCGGCACCGTTCTTTCGCTGAAGGTCGGCGGCGACGGCGTGGTGCTGGCCACCGCCGGCAAGTTCATCAACAATTTCGGCGCCACGGCGGTCCTGGTTCCGGCGTCGCGTTTCCTGATCTATTCCGCCGATCCCGCAACCGACACCTTCGGCGGCCTGAAAACGCCCAATGCCGGTATCTTCGGGACCAGCTATCCCACCGCCATCACCGCCGGCGGCAACCGCTACATCTTCTCGGTCGCCAGTTCCACCAACACCGACTTCTTCATCCCCAGCACCAACACCAATATGGGCCTGACCCTGGACAGCAATACCGCGGCCGCGCCCGCCCTGATCGGCTTTGTTACGGGCTTATTGCCGCCGCCGCGCAATCCGCCGCCGCCACCGCCGGGCGGCAACGGTCCCGGCAATGACACCCTGCAGGGCGCAGGAGTCCTGCCGCCGCCGCCGCCAACGCCACCGCCGCCAGGCGGCAGCCCCTTTGCGGCCATGGCCGGTCCTGATGGCGGCGGCGATGCCGAGCCGCCATCTTCCTCCGACCAGGCGACAAGCTTTGTCGCCTCGAGCCTGGAGGGCGGGCTTCCGCCGGTGATCAGCGCCAGCAACGGCCCCATCATTCCGCGCTATCTGACGGCGCAGCCCGATCCGCCCACCGGCACCCTGCAGGATCCAACCCTGCTGCCGGGTTTCGGCAATTTTTCGCTTTGGCAATAGACTGAAACGATCCTGACAAGAGTGAACGCCTTGAAACAGACTGAAAAAAGAAAGCCCGCCAGGAGCGTGTGCCGTGCCGCCTTGATGGGCGCCGCCTTGTCCTGTGTCCTGATCTCGGGCGCGCTCGCCCAGCCGGTCACCATTCCAGGCTCGGCCCTGCCGGGCGCAGTGCAGCCGGGACGCGGCGACCGCCCCCTGCCGACGGTGCCCAGCCAGCCGGATTTCGATTTCAGCATCGACGCGCCGTCGCGCTCGGCAGTGGGCCGCGCGGTGGACACGGTGACCTTCACCTTGAAGGACCTGCACATCACCGGCGCCAAGACCCTGCCGGAAGAAAGCTTCCGCCCGCTCTATGCCGATCTCCTGGGCACGACGGTCAAGCTGACCAACATCCTGGACGTGGCCGACGGCATCGAAAAGATGTACCGCAACAAGGGCTATATCCTGGTGCGCGCCTATGTGCCGCCGCAGCGGGTGCGGGACGGCGTCTTCACCATCAACATCGTCGAAGGCAAGATTGCACGCGTGACGGTGCAGGGCGGCACGCCCGCCACTCAGGAACAGATCAAGCAGTATATCCAGCCGTCCGTGGATCGCGCGCCCTTGCCGCTGACCAGCATGGAGCGCGGCTTGCTGCTCTCCAACGACCTTCCCGGGACCCAGGCTACCGGCGTGCTCAAGCCGTCCGAGGATATTCCCGGCGCCTCCGACCTGGTGGTGAATGTGGACCAGCAGCGCGTCACCGGCGGCATCGGGGCGGACAATCGCGGCTCGCGCTATTCGGGCCTGTGGACCCTGAATGCCGACGCCGAAATCAATTCCATCTTCGACGGCGCCGATCAATTGTCGGGCGTGTTCACCACTTCGCCGGACGCCACCGAACAGGTCGCGGGACAAGCGCGCTATCGCCGCGCCATCGGGGGCGACGGGGTGATCGGCACCATCGCCGGCACCATCACCCATGGCCAGCCGGGCTCGACCCTGACGGCCTTCGGTGTGGTCACCGACAGCTGGGCGGTGGGCCCGCGCCTGACCTGGCCCATCATCCGCAGCCGCGCTCAGTCGCTGCAGCTCGATGGCGGCATCACCTTCCAGGAGGCCAATATCGATGTGCTGAACAGCCGCATCGCCCATGACGTGTGGCGGGTGGCCGACATCAACGCGACCTATCTCACCAGCAACTGGCTGGGCGGCTCATGGCTGGCCACCGCCGGCATCGCCCAGGGCATTCCGGGGCTGGGCGCCTCGCCCAACCTGTCGGCGAACCTGTCGCGCAAGGGCGGCTATCTGGACTTCACCAAGCTGACCGGCCTGGTGCGCTATGTCGGCACCCTGCCCAAGAGCTTCTCGGTGGTCCTGACGGGGCAGGGGCAATTCTCCTCCGCGCCGCTGATCAACGGTGAACTGATTTCCTTCGGCGGCATAGGCATCGGGCGCGGCTATGATCCGGGCGCCATCACCGGCGACCATGGCATCGGCGGATCGGCCGAGCTGCGCTACGACGCGCCCTGGGCCAATCAGTATGTTCTTGGCGTTCAGCCTTACCTTTATGTCGATGGCGGCCAGACCTGGTACATCCAGCGCGGCGCGGCCAAGGATCCGTCGCTGCTGGACCAGAACGTCACCTCGCTCGGCGGCGGCGTCCGCCTGGCCTTGCCCTACAATGCGTCGCTGGGCCTGGAAGGCTCGCGGACCCTGCATGCGGTGACCGGCAGCGATGCGGGCAAGAAGGCAACCAAGTTCTTCGTCACCGCCGGCGTCCGGTTCTGAGGCAAGCCATGCGAACCATTCCGCTCTCTGTTCTGGTCGGCGCCGTTCTCGCGGTGCTGGCGTCCGCCCCGGGACCCGTTGCGGCCCAGCCCGCCGCAGGCAACCTCGGCAACAACATGGCCGGCGAAGCCTGCCGCCTGGCCGGCGATGACATCTTCTGCGGTGGCACGGTCAAGACCGGCGGCCTGAACCGGGTAGCGTTGGGCTCGGCCTTGACGGGCACTGACGCGGCGCGCCGCGCGGCGGTGTCGAGCGCCATTCGCGGGTTGCCGGCCGATGGCACCGCGGTCGGACTTCGCTGCGACGGCGGCAAGAGCCTGGATGCCAGCACCCTGCTTTATTCCTGCACCGCCGGCGGGGGCGATGCGCCGCATGTGGTGCTGGCGGCGGTGACGCCGTCCGGCCTGTTCCTGGCCGACGGCCTGCCGGGCATGATCGATGTGCTCTCGGCGGCGATCGCCGCGCAATCGGGCAGGCCGGTGTCCGGCGCTGCGGCGGCGACGGCAGCCGTGCGGACCGCCTTCACCCCCCGGGTGCTGAACGCCAATGCCAATGACTATGGTGGCTATCTGCAACTGCGCGCCGCCGGCAGCCGCGCCAGCACCGCCGGCAATTATCCCGCTTCCGAACAGGCTTATCGTGACGCGCTGGATATCGAGACCCGGTTGTTCGGCCCGGATTCCGCCGCCGTCGGCGCGACCCTGCTGGAACTGGCGCTGCAGGTTTCCAACCAGCAGCGCTTCGACGAAGCCGCCGCCCTGTTCCGCCGCGCCACGCCCATTGTCGAGGCAGCCCCCAGCCCGGAAATCCGCGCCCGGCTTGCGTCCTATCGGGGCCTGGATGCCGCCAACCAGCGTCACTATGAAGAAGCGCTGACCTTTGCGCGTCAGGACACGCTGGCGCGCCAGCGCGCGGTGGATGCGGTGCGCAATGGCGGGTTGGACATGAACGGCAACCCGCCGGTGGTCACCACGCTTTTGGACGGCGAACTTGCCCATGCCCTTCGGGTGCAGGCGGCGCTGGAACTGCGCATGGGCAACACCGCCGGCGCCCAGGCCTCGGCCGAAAAGGCGCTGTACATCATCACCGCGCATCCCGACCTGCCGCTGGCCTGGCGCGCCGATATCGTCACCCTGATGGGCGAGATCAATGCGCGCCTGGGGCGCGTGGTGGTGGCGGAACGCAATTTCACCGATGCGCTGGCGATGGACCGCAAGTTATTTGGCGAAGGCGGGCCCACCATCCAGGCCCTGCTGCAGCTGGGCCGCTTCTACAGCGATGAGCAGATCTATCCCTCATCCGTCGCCTCCTATCGCGAGGCTTTCACGCTCTTGGCCAAGAACCCGCTGGCGCGCTCCCAGGTCGTGGCCGACCAGATCGTGCCGTTCCTCACCGCCGCCAACGCCTCGCTGGACGGGCCGGATCGCGCCCGTCTGGAAGGCGAGATGTTCGTCGCCGCCCAGATGACCGACAGCGGCGTCACCGGCCAGACCATCGCGCGCATGGCGGCGCAGCGCGCGGCCGAAACGCCCGCGCTGGCGGCGCAGGTTCGCGCCACCGATGACGCGATACGCGGCCGCGATGAGGCCCGCATGGCGCTGGCCGCCGAACGCGCCAAGACCAACGATCTGCGTGACGCCAAGCGCGAGGCGGCACTGTCGGCGGCGCTTGCCACCGCCACCAGCCGGGCGGATTCCGCGGCCGCCAAGTTGCACACGGATTTCCCCGCCTATGCCACCATGGCCGATCCCGGCGCAGTGAGCCTGGACGTCATGAAGCGCGCCCTGCATCCGCGCGAGGCGTTTGCCGGCTTCGTGATCGGGGTCCGGTCCGCCTATGTGCTGCTGGTCACGTCCGACAGTTTTACGGTCAAGCCGATCCATACCAATGCCGATGACTTGGCGGCCGACATTGCCGACCTGCGCAGCGCCTTTGTGCCCAAGCTGGGCAAGCTGCCGGACTTCAGCCTGACCAATGCCGCCGCGCTCTATAATGAAACCCTGGGTCCGGTATCGCCGCAGTTGGAAAATGTGGACCATCTGGTGGTGGCGGCCAGCGGCGATCTCGCCAGCCTGCCCTTCTCGCTGCTGGTGACCAACGCGCCTGGCCAGTCGCGCGATTACGTCAATGCCGCCTGGCTGATCCGCAAGACCGCGGTGTCGAGCACGCCGTCGGCGCGCGCTTTCATGGCGCTGCGGGCCGCGCCCCGCACCGCTCAGGCGCGTCCCTTCCTGGGCGTGGGCAATCCCACCTTCCAGGGCGGCGGCTCCAACCAGGCGCTGGCGTTGAATGCGCTGGCCGCGGCCTGCCAGGCGGGCGGCCCCGCCGATCCTGCCCTGCTGCGCGCCCTGCAGCCTTTGCCGGAAACCGCCACCGAAGTGCAGGCGGTGGGTCGCAACCTGGGCGCCTCGCCGGATGACATTCTGATGGGCGCTGGCGCCAGTGAAGCGGGTTTGCGCGCCAAGACGCTGGATCAATATGCGGTGCTCTATTTCGCCACCCACGGCATGCTGCCCGGCGAACTGCATTGCCAGGCCCAGCCCGGCCTGGTGCTGTCGCCGCCCGCGACTCCGGCGACCTCCACCGCCGCGGACGGTCTTCTCACCGCCAGCGAGATCGCAGGGCTCAAGATCAACGCCAATCTGGTGGTGCTGTCGGCCTGCAACACCGGGGCTGCCGGCGGCAAGGCGTTCGGCGGTGGCGCGCTGCAGGGCCTGGCCGACGCCTTCTTCAATGCCGGCGCCCATGCCGTGCTGGCCAGCCATTGGGAAGTGCCGTCCGCCGCCACCACGGCCCTGATGACCGGCACCTTCTCCAACATGGCCAAGGATCCCAAACACGACGCGGCGGAAGCGCTGCGCCAGGCGCAATTGGCGCTGATCGCGCAGGGACAAACCGCCCACCCGTTTGACTGGGCCGCTTTCACCCTGATCGGCGAGGGGGCCTGAATCGTATGAAGAGTTGGAAGGAGGCATTGATGACATCAAGGCTGATCCAGAAATTTTCCGTGGGCCTTTTGGGTTGCTGCCTGCTGAGCCAGGCGGCCAGCGCCGCCGTGCTGGTGGTGGCCGAAGCCCGCGGCATTCCGCTGAAGCCCGGCGCCACTTTGGATTCGACCAAGCCGCTGACCCTCAAGCAGGGCCAGCATGTCACCTTGATCTCCGAAACCGGCGCGACTCTCAAGCTGGACGGACCCTATGACCAGGCCCCGGTGGCGGCTGGCGGCGCCGCCGGTGTGGGGGTGAAACAGACCTTGGCCGCGCTGGTGACCCAGCGTCAGGCGCGGGCCGGCGAGTTCGGTGTCACCCGCGGCACCGTGCTGGCCGACCTGCCGGAGCCCTGGGTGCTGGACGCCACCCATAGCGGCAATGTCTGCGTGATGGAAAAGGGGACGCCGGTGTTCTGGCGGCCTGACGCCAAGACCTCTGTCCCGATCAGCGTGGCGCCGGTGGACCGCAGCTGGACCGCCAAGGCGCAGTGGCCGGTGGGCGACAGCCGCCTCACCATCACCACCGACGTGCCGATGCGCGCCGGCGAGACCTATGTCGTGAACTTCAACGGCAATGAATCGGCGGTGACGGTGGTGCAGGTGCCCGTCACCTTGACCAACACCGAGATGCGGGCCGGCTGGATGGCCAATCGCCGTTGTGAGCAGCAAGCCCAGGCGCTGCTGAAGACCGGCGGTCAGTAAAGGCTTTAAAAGTGAAGGCTTTCCGGTGAGGGCGATTTTCTGGGGCAGCGGCGCCGAGCAGCGCAATGCCCTGCGCTCGGCGGGAATCCTGTTGGCCGTGTCGCTGGCCACCGCCATCGTCTCGCTGTTTCTCGTTTACAATTTCTCGGTGCTGAGCCGTGTGAACCAGTTCGTGCAAGACTGGGAAATCGCCGGGACGTTCTCGCGAACCGAACCCAAAGACCCTAATATCGTCATTGTCGCGGTGGACGAAGCGACCCTGACCCAGTTTCCTTACCGCTCGCCTCTGGACCGCGGTTTTCTCAGCAAGCTTATCCAGAACATCGCCGCCAAGCAGCCCGCCGCGATCGGCGTCGACTATCTGCTCGACCAGCCGACGGAACAGGAAAAGGACGTGGCGATGGCCAAAACCTTGCGCGAGACGAAGGTGCCACTCCTGGTCAGCTATGTCGCCGACAAGAATGCGGTGACGTCTCAGCAGAGGTCGTTCGAGGATGCCATGGTGCCCCTGAATCTCAGGGCCATGGCCGATCTGCCAACCGATCAGTTCGGCACCGCCCGCGATGTCTATCCCGGCCAGATGGTGGGCAAGCATTACATCGCGGCTCTGGCCCGTGCGATGGCGGCCAAGATGGGGGTCAAGACCCCTGCTGAGCATGTGCCGATCATCTGGCATGGCATCGCCCGGTTAAACCCGGATACGCAAAAACCAGAATTTTTCACACAATTTTCCGCCGCCACAGCCGGCATTCTTCCTGCCGAATGGTTTCGTGGAAAAGCGGTGCTGATCGGCTCCGACGTCACCCTAGTGGATCGTCACCGCACGCCCTTTTCGGTGTTTTTTTCGGGCGATGCTGGCGAACTGCCCGGGATCGTGATTCAGGCGCATGCTTTGTCACAGCTCATCCATCACAAGAAATCACCGATCGCGGGCTGGCCGCTCAATTTCGCCGTTACTTTGGCGCTGGCGTTGCTGGGGGCCAGCCTGACGGTGGTCGATATCTCGCTCTGGATACGCGCGATTGCCGTGGTGCTGCTGATACCGGTGTTCGCAGCGGGGGGCGTGGCGCTCTACCACTACCTCAATGTCATGCTGGGACTGATGGCGCCAACCCTGGCCATGGTGGTGTCCTTCTTCATTATGGAAACCTTGAGCGGGCGCGAGGCGCGCCAGCAGAAGGCCTTTATCCAGGGCGCCTTCTCCCGCTATGTCTCGCCTGCCATCGTCAACCGCATGGTGGCTGATCCCGACAGCATGAATCTCGAAGGCGAGCGGCGGGAAATGACCTTCCTGTTTTCGGATATCGCCGACTTCACCACCATGTCCGAGCAGATCGATGCCAGCCAGCTCGCCCGCGTGCTGAACAATTACCTGGACGGCATGACCAACCTGGTGATGAAGCATGGCGGCATGGTGGACAAGTTCATCGGCGATGCGGTGTTCGCCATTTTCAATGCGCCGCTGGACCTTGCCGATCATCAGTCCAGGGCGGTGCGCTGCATGCTGGACATGGACACGTTCAGCGAGGAATATCGCAAGAAGCTGCATGCCGAAGGTTTGCCGCTGGGCGTTACCCGCGTCGGGGTGCATACCGGGGTGGCGGTGGTGGGCAACTTCGGCAGCCACGCCCGCTTCACCTATACGGCGTCCGGGGACGCGGTGAACACCGCGGCGCGGCTGGAAGGCATCAACAAGTATTTCGGCACCCGCCTTTGCGTCAGCGGCGTGACCCGTGAGGCCTGTCCCGACATTCCTTTCCGCCCGATCATTTCCGCCATCGTCAAGGGCAAGACCACCGCGCTGGATCTGTGGGAACCACTGCATGGCGGGCTGTTGGAACAGGCCTTCCTGCAGCGTTATCAGCAGGCCTATGAGCGCATGACGGCCGGCGATGGCTCACTGTTCGATGCCATGGGTGAATCCGGTTCCGACGATTACCTGGTCAAGCTGCATGTCGGGCGCCTGAAAAACGGCGAAACCGGCACCGAGCTGAAGATGATTGAAAAATAGGCGGCAACGCTGTTTTTCCGCTATGAACCCCAGCAATGAGCGTTTCCCGGGACCGGTTGCAGGAGCTGTTCGACCAAGCCATCACGCTGCACCAGCGCGGCGATCTGGCAGGGGCGGAGCGGATGTATCAGCAAGTGCTGTTGCTGGAGCCGTCCAGCTTCGCACCGCGCCATATGCTGGGGGTGATCCGCTTTCAGCAGGGCCGCCATGACGATGCCGCCCAGCTGATCACCGCTGCCTTGGAATCCAATCCCAATGTCGCGGACGCCTGGACCAACCTGGGTCATGTGCAGGCCGGCATGGGTCGGCGGGAAGAGGCGGCGGAAAGCTATGGCCGCGCGCTCGCGCTGGCGCCGGGCAACATCGAGGCGCTGCACAATCGCGGCAACATGTTGCGCGAGACAAAGCGCTTTGAGGCGGCGCTGGCCGATTACGGCGCGGTGCTGGGGCTAAGGCCCGATATCGCTGAAACCTGGACCGGCCGCGGCGCGGCCCTGTCGGAGATGGGCCGTGCAAAGGAGGGGCTGGAAAGCCTGGACAAGGCGCTCAAGCTGCAGCCGGGGCTGGTGGCGGCGCTGAGCAATCGCGGCTTTGCCTTGCGCGAACTGGCGCGGTTCGACGAGGCGCTGGAAAGCCTGGACCGCGCGCTGGTGCTTCAACCCGACCATGTCGCGGCCCTGGCCAATCGCGGCAAGGTGCTGAGCGAGATGAACCGGCTGGAGGAAAGCTTTGCCGCTTTCCGCAAGGCGGCCGAACAGGCTTATGGCGGCGACAAGCCGGACGCGGCCAAGCTGGCGCACGAACGCAAGCATGACGAAGAGCAGGCCGCGTGGCGCGCCGCCCATGGCGAAACCGCGCGTATCTCGGGCGGCGAACGGCTCGCCGGGCGCGCCGTCAATCCGCTGAACGCCGCCGCCGCCGCCAAGGCCTGGGCGGAGAGCGATCCCAGGATCGTGGCGATCGACGATCTGCTGACCGATGAGGCGCTGGCGGGCTTGCGCCGCTATTGCCTGGGTTCAAAGCTTTGGCACACCGCCTATCCCCAAGGCTATCTGGGCGCCTTTCCGGAATCCGGTTTTGCCGCGCCGCTGCTGGCGCAGGTGGCCGAAGAACTCAGCGACACCTTTCAGGAAATTTTCGCTGCCCACCCGCTGCGTTATCACTGGGCTTTCAAATACGACAGCAAGCTGGACGGTATCGGCATCCATGCCGACGAGGCGGCGGTGAACGTGAATTTCTGGATCACGCCGGACGCGGCCAATCGCGACCCGGAAAGCGGCGGGTTGGTGATCTGGGACAAGGCGGCGCCGCTGGAATGGGACTTCGCCAAATTCAACGCTGATGAAAGCGCCGCTTACGCCTTTCTGGAAGAGCAGGGCGCCAAGACCGTGACGGTACCCTATCGCGCCAACCGGGCGGTGATTTTCGATTCCAACCTGTTCCACAAGACCGACGCTATCCGTTTCGCGGAAGGCTATGCGAACCGGCGCATCAACATCACCATGCTGTATGGGCGTCGCCAGCGCGGTTGACGGAACCTTGGGGGAACCCGGGCGTTGCCGCTCCATGCCACAGGACCCCCATAAGGCCGCACACGCCGCCGGCCTTCGTCATGTCAGCGATGAGGGTTTGGCCGGCATCACCCGCCATGGCGCGCCGGGCCGCTTTCACTACCGGCGCCCTGACGGCAGGCCGGTGCGGGACAGGGCGACCCTGAACCGCATCAAGGCGCTGGTAATCCCGCCGGCCTGGAAACAGGTGTGGATCGCGCCTTATCCAAATGCTCATCTGATGGCCACCGGCCGCGACGCGCGAGGGCGCAAGCAATACCGCTATCATCCCGGCTTCGCGGCGGTGCGCGATGCCGACAAATACGCCCATCTGGCGCACTTTGCGGCCAGCCTGCCGGCCATCCGGCGGCGGCTGAAACAGGACATGGCCCGCCCCGGCCTGCCGCGGGAAAAAATCCTGGCCACCATCGTCACCCTGCTGGAACAAACCCTGATCCGCATCGGCAACGAAGACTATGCCCGCGCCAATCACAGTTTCGGACTGACCACCTTGCGCAACCGGCATGTGAAAGTGAAAGGCGCCGAGCTGCGCTTTTTGTTCAAGGGCAAGAGCGGCAAGCAGTGGAGCCTGTCGGTGCAGGACCGCCGGGTGGCGCGGGTGATCCGCTCGTGCCAGGAATTGCCGGGCCAGCATCTGTTCGAATATCGCAGCGATGACGGCGCGGTACATGCGGTATCATCCACCGACGTCAATGAATATCTGCGTGAGATCGCGGATGCGGACATTTCCGCCAAGGATTTCCGTACCTGGGCGGGCACGGTCAAGGCGGCCATGGCGTTGCGCGGTGTGGGGATGCGCGGCAAGAAAGCGGTGCGCGCTGTGGTGGCCGCTGTGGCGGAAGAGTTGGGCAACACCGTTGCGGTCTGCCGCAAATGCTACATCCATCCGGGCATCATCACCGCCTTTGAAGCAGGCGCCCTGAAACTGCGCGTGCCGGCGCGCGGACGCGGCGGCCTCAGCGCCGCAGAAGTCGCGGTGCTGGCTTATCTGCGCCGCCGGAGTGCGCGCGCCGCGGCGTGAATCACGAGGTCCTGTCTCAAAATGTTTGAAAGTGCGCTGCAGGCGCGGGCGGGACGGCGTCAGGCATAATCTGTGTACAGATGATTGTGCTGTTTTGTGCCCTGTTGGCCTGTGCAGTCCGCCCAAAAGAGGGGCAGGGACGAGGGTTAGGATTTATGTTGCAACGCAATATGATCAAATAACAGGACATCGACTGCACAAAAAAAGCGATCCTGCACAAGCTGGAAGCAGTTCTGAACTTCTCCGCACACGTGCATAAGATAATTACGAAAAACGCCACAAAAAGATATAATGTATCTATAAAGTGAACCAAACGACATATTCTTGTTTATGAGGGTAATTTCGGTGCAGAATTGCCACGTCGTTCTTCGGTCATAAACGGCCGGACAGAATCCGATTTACGCAGCTGCGAAGTTGCCCCTACGGTCATCGCAATATCTTGCACTGCACAAAAAACGAAATTCGAGGGAAACAAGCAGGAAGGAACCAAACCAACTTCGCTTAGGCGAAAATTCCGGGGGTTCCCTAATGTCGTACCGTTCAAAGTCCCAATCCAAGACCAAGTCTTCGCTCTTTTTGGGGACTTCCTTACTCGTATTGGCCGCATTGGCTGCCCCCGCGCTGGCCCAACAGGTCGCGCAAGGTGAAACAGAATCGGTGATCGTCACCGGTACGCGCGTCACCGGCATGACCGCCGCCGACAGCGCAGCCCCCATTACTGTTATCGGCTCCGACGCCCTTTCCAAGGTCGGACAACCCAACCTGATCCAGGCCCTGGCCCAGATCACCCCGTCCTTCACCGCGGAATCGCTGGGTGGCGACACCGGCGCCCTCACCCTGTCGGCCCGCCTGCGCGGTCTCTCCCCCAATGACACGCTGGTGCTGATCAACGGCAAGCGCCGCCACTCTACCGGCAACCTGCACGTGCTGGGCGGCCAGTATCAGGGCGCGGCGACCGCCGACCTGGACATGATCCCGGTCGTGGCGATCGACCATATCGAAGTGCTGCAGGAAGGCGCCGCGGCCCAGTACGGCACCGACGCCATCGCCGGCGTCGTCAACATCATCCTCAAGCACAACAGCAGCGGCGGCAGCGCCAGCGCCACCGGCGGCCGGTATTTCGAGCAGGGCGGCGACACCTACGACTTCAGCGGCAATTTCGGCGTTGACCTCGGCGGCAAGGGCTTCCTCAGCATCTCCGGCGAAAAGCGCTATCGCGGCTTCAGCCAGCGCGGCGCCCAGGACATTCGCCTGGTCGATGCGGCCGGCCGCACCGTCGTGACCCCCTACAACCAGGCCCTGGTCAACGATTATCCGCGTGCCAACCATATCGTGGGCGATCCGGAATCGATGCTGACCACCGTCGCCGCCAATTTCGAATATGACCTGCAACCCAACGTCACCCTCTACGCCACCGCCACCTATGGCGAACGCGATGCCAAGGCCTATGAAAACGTCCGCTTGCCCAGCCAGGTGATCGCGTCGCCGGGTTCCAACCAGCCTTTCAGCGCCACCAATCCGCAAGGCTTTGTCGGCCTGTCGGCCGCCCGCACGCCGCAAAATTCCGGCTCGGCCGGTACTTTCACCACCCCGGGCGAACTGATCTTCGCGCCGGGCGGCTTCAATCCGCAGGAAGGCCTGAGGGAAGAGGATTACGGCTATACCGTCGGCCTGAAGGGCGAGATCGACGGCTATCACTGGGATATCTCGGGCACCTACGGCAAGGACCGCGACAAGATCTATACCTATGACTCGGCGAACCGCTCGCTGTTCATCGACACCCACACCACCCCGAAGGATTTCTATGACGGTATGTTCACCGCTACCGAAGCCACCTTCAACATCGACGTCACCAAGAATTACGAAGTCGGCCTGGCCACGCCGCTGACCGTCGCCATCGGCGGTGAAGGACGTGAGAACACCTTCGGTATCGCCCAGGGCGACTTCGCCTCGACCTACAAGGAAGGCGGCCAGTCCTATCCGGGCTTCCAGCCGACCGACGCCGGTACCCACAGCCGCAAGAACTATGCGGCCTATTTCGACCTGGCGGTCTCGCCGATCACCGACCTGCAGGTCGATATTGCCGGTCGCTTCGAGCACTACACTGACTTCGGCGATGCCCAGGTCGGCAAGATCACGGCGCGTTATGACATCACGCCCGAATTCGCCGTCCGTGGCACGATTTCGACCGGTTTTCGCGCGCCGACGATCCAGGAAGAGTTCTATTCGGCCACCAACGTCTCGCCCACCTCGGCGATCGTGCAGTTGCCACCCAACTCGCCCGCCGCGGCGCTCTTGGGCGTCAAGCCGCTGCAGCCGGAAGCCTCGACCAACTACAGCGCGGGCATCGTCGCCCATCCGCTGGACAATATGAGCATCACCATCGACGCCTATTCGATCAGCTTGCGCAACCGCATCGTCGGTACCGGCACCCTGTTCGGCTCCGGCGGCGCCAGCAACGCGCCGATCGTCACCGCCGCCATTCTGGCGCATGGCAATGCGCTCGATCCGACCGTGACCCAGACCGGCGTGGCGCTGTTCGTCAACGGCATCAGCACTCTGACCCAGGGCATCGACCTGTCGGTCAACTACCTGACCGACTTCGGCGACCTCGGCTCGATCAACTGGACCCTGGCCGGCAATTACAACGACACGTCGATCAGCAAGACGATCGCGACCCCGGCTTTGCTGGCGCCGCAGACTCTCTTCAGCCGGACCGCTACCAGCCTGCTGACCCGCGCCAGCCCGAAGGAAAAGATCGGCCTCAGCGCGCTGTGGACCCTGGACGACTGGTCGATCAACCTGCGCGAAACGCTGTACGGCCCGACATCGGTCTTCAACAGCCCGAACGGCGGCCAGTACTTCCTCAACGAAGTGCACACCACCGCGATCACCGACCTGGAGATCGACTATCACTGGCTGCAGTCCTGGACGATCGCCTTCGGCGCCAACAACCTGACCGACGAGCGTCCCGACAACCGCCTGCTGATCAGTCCCACCCTGCACGCCGACAGCTCAAACGTGGTCAACGCGCCGCTCGGCATCTCGCCCTTCGGCATCAATGGTGGTTTCTATTACACCCGCATCAGCTTCAATTTCTAAGGGGGCATAGGCGTTCGCGGCGAAAGCCGCGGGCGCCGCCGCCTTCACCCAAGAGGAGAACAGCCGCAAGTCTGAACCTAGTGAGGAAATGAACCGGGAGGGACCAGATCAACATCGCCCAGGCGATAATTCGAGGGTTCCCCATGACAGCCTATGTTGCGTATTCGAAAATCAAGTCCGCGCTTCTTTTCAGCGCGTCCGTTACCGCCTTGGCCCTTTTGGCCTCTCCCGCGCTGGCGCAGCAGGTCGCCCAATCTGACACCGAATCGGTGATCGTCACCGGTACCCGAGTCACCGGCATGACCGCCGCCGACAGCGCCGCGCCCATCACCGTGATCGGCTCCGATGCGCTCGCCCGTGTCGGCCAGCCCAACCTGATCCAGGCCCTGGCCCAGATCGCGCCGTCTTTCACCGCCGAAGCGCTGGGCGGCGATACCGGTGCGCTCACCCTGTCGGCGCGCCTGCGTGGTCTTTCCCCCAACGACACGCTGGTGCTGATCAACGGCAAGCGCCGTCACTCCACCGGCAATCTGCACGTATTGAGCGGCCAGTATCAGGGCGCGGCGACCGCGGACCTCGACATGATTCCCGTGGCTGCGATCGACCATGTCGAAGTGCTGCAGGAAGGCGCCGCCGCGCAATACGGCACCGATGCCATCGCCGGCGTCGTCAACATCATCCTCAAGCGGGGCAGTAGTGGCGGCATGGTCAGCGCCACCGGCGGCCAGTATTTCCAGCAGGGCGGCGACACCTATGACTTCAATGGCAATTTCGGCATTGACCTGGGCGGCAAGGGATTCCTGAACATTTCCGGCGAAAAGCGCTATCGCGGCTTCAGCCAGCGCGGCGCCCAGGACATCCGCCTGGTCAACGCGGCCGGCGTCACCCGGCCCACACCCTACAACCAGGCCATGGTCAACGACTATCCGAACGCCAACCACATTGTCGGCGACCCGGAATCGATGCTGACCACGGTGGTGGCGAATTTCGAATATGACCTGGAACCCAACATCACGCTCTATGCCAACGCCTCCTATGGCGAGCGCGATGCCAAGGCCTATGAAAATGTCCGCCTGCCAACCCGCATCACCGCGGCGGCCGGTTCCAACCTGCCGTTCAACGCCGTCACCAACCCGGACGGCTATGTCGGCCTGACCGCGGCGCGTACGCCCAATCTTTCCGGATCGGGCGGCGGCTTCAATTCTGCCGGCGAGCTGATCCCTTTCCCCAACGGCTTCAACCCGCAGGAAGCGCTGAAGGAAGAAGATTATGGCTATTCCGTCGGCCTGAAGGGCGATTTCGACGGCTGGAAATGGGACCTGTCAGGCACCTATGGCAAGGACCGCGACAAGATTTATACCCTGCAGTCCGCCAATGGCTCGTTGTTCCTGGACACCCACACCACGCCGCGCGACTTCTATGACGGCATGTTTACCGCCACCGAAGCCACCTTCAACCTGGACATCACCAAGAACCTCGATGTTGGCCTGGCATCGCCGCTGACGCTCGCCTTCGGCGGTGAGGGCCGCGAGAATACCTTCGGCATCACCCAAGGCGATTTTGCATCGACGTACAAGGAAGGCGGGTCATCCTATCCCGGCTTCGTGGCCAGCGACTCCGGCAGCCACAGCCGCAAGAATTACGCGGCCTATTTCGACCTGGCGGTCTCTCCGATCACCGATCTGCAGGTCGATCTGGCCGGCCGCTTCGAGCATTATACCGACTTCGGCGACGCCCAGGTTGGCAAGATCACAGCCCGCTACGACATCACCCCCGAATGGGCGGTGCGCGGCACCATCTCGACCGGCTTCCGCGCCCCCACCATTCAGGAAGAATTCTATTCGGCCACCAATGTCGGCCCGACCACGGCCTTTGTGCAGTTGCCGCCAAACTCGCCGGCCGCGGCGATCCTGGGGGTCAAGCCGCTGCAGCCCGAAGCCTCGACCAGCTACAGCGCCGGCATCGTCGCCCATCCCTTCGACAATTTCAGCCTGACGGTGGACGCCTATTCGATCAGCTTGCGCAACCGCATCGTGGGCACCGGCTCGCTCTATGGCTCGGGGGGCACGCCGATCTCGCCGACCGTGCCGCTGGCGATCGCGGCGCATGGCAATATACTCGATCCGACCGTGACCTTCACCGGCGTCACCCTGCTGCTCAACGGCATCAGCACCCTGACGCAAGGCGTCGACGTGTCCGCCAACTATCTGACGGATTTCGGCGACTTTGGTTCGGTCAACTGGACCCTGGCCGGCAACTATAATGACACGTCGATCAGCAAGATCATTCCGACACCGGCGGCGCTGGGCCCGGGCGTGTCCCTGTTCGACCAGTCGGCGCGTTCCTACCTAACCCGCGCCAACCCCAAGGAGAAGATCGGCCTCAGCGCCCTTTGGACCCTGGATCCCTGGTCGATCAATCTGCGCGAGACTTTCTATGGGCCGACCTCCGTGGACCTGACGCCGGACGGAGCCACCTATTACAACAACAAGGTCAGTTCGACGGCGATCACTGACATCGAAATCGACTACAACTTCCTGCAATCCTGGACCGTCGCCTTCGGCGCCAACAACCTGACCGACGAGCGTCCGGAAGGCATCGGCGTGGTGCCAGGCGATCCGACCACTCTCCAGGACGGCTCCAACATCGTGGCCGCGCCGCTGGGCATATCGCCCTATGGCATCAATGGCGGCTTCTACTACACGCGCCTGACCTTCAAGTTCTGAGGGCGAGATCGCGAGGCATCTCGTCCGTCCCCCCGGACGGACAAGGCGAGAAAAGGCGGGGTTGCAAGACCCGCCTTTTCTTTTGCGCCAACGAAAAAGGCGGGCCGCGAGGCCCGGGATATAGGAATAGGCCGGTCAGGTGACGCTTTTGGCAACACCTGGTCGGCCTTTTTCATTTCCGCTATCCCATGTCCGCTCTGACTCGGGGGGTAACTTCTTCCCAGAACTTGCCCGCTGCGCTGAGTATGGAGGAAGGAAGCTACGGCTTTTTTATGAAAAGAAATGGACTTTTAGCTAGCTCGCCGATCAATGCGCTTGCAAACTCTATCGCAGCTTGAAAGTAAACATCCATTCTGTCTTGATCGATAGCTATCTGTTCTCCCACCGCGCAGCCGAGCCACGGACACCGATCAACGAATCGTTGGTCAACATATCCGCCCTTATGCAAGACTATGTTTCGAATTTCGGATAACTCCGTGAGATTCTGACGGCTCGGTTGCGAAAGTTCGAGTTTCACTCCAAATGCCGCCAACATAACAATAGCGCGTTCGACCACCGACTTATGCGGCAAGGTACCTTCCCACATCTTGAGGGTTGTTTTTGCTTCTCGCTCAGTGGTGGTCTTGATCGAGTGCGTCTTTTTTTCAAGCGCGACCGCTATAATGGAGCAAGCGTTTTCAACTTTTCGAATGTGATTGATTCAGGTCTGCTCCAGAGTCGTCTCAATCGCAGCCCACACAGCAACTGCATGGTGAGCGGAAACCGTTGTAAAACCAGTCGCGATTTCTTCTTTCGCAAAACCGCAATCGCTTTTGCTCGACTCTAACAGTCGCTGCATTGCGGCCAATCCAACCTCATTTTCTTTAGGAAACTGGGTCCTTGCTATCGCAAATAGCGGCGGGCTCATTTCAATAAAGTATATCGCTTTCTTGGTGAGGCCGGCTATCACCATTTCTTGAGCCAAATAAGGAATTAGATTTCCTATTGGACCTAATATCCAATCGTTCGGAAGCACCTCATTTTTTGAATTGATCATGCCAAATATTCCCCGGCGCGAATTATAGGTCACACAATGCTAGCCACTCGCACGCTATCGGCAATATCTCGCCCCAATCGTTTAATTCATAAATTAGCCTCTCGACGACACGCGATCTATGTCGCAGTTTTTGCCGTGACGCTCGGCACATTCTCGAGTAGGTGTTTGTCTATAGCGGAAGTTCCTAACGGGACGTCCTGCATCAAGGCAATGATCAGATTATAAAACTTCTCAGGAGTAAATCCATCGCCGGTGGAGCGATATCTATCCATGCATTCTTTACTCTCCGAGAAATGAACAGGAATAGCAGAAAGTGCCGCGTTGAAGTGCATTGTAGACAGTGGATCATTTCGTCGATCCCCCAACAATACGAAGCGATATGAAATTAATGCTTCAATCACCTGCTTTTTCTCGGCAGCAATAATTTCTTTGTGCGATTTAACGAGTTGCCGCCTGTATTGCCAGTACTGGTAGGCGATAGCCGCAAGCGCCGCCGCCAAGGCAAATAGGCCATTCCCAATCACGTCATGACTCAGAGTCATATGGCCCCCTTTTCTGCTTTATCCCTATTATTGATCGTGGATGCTACGAATGGAAACTCCGTTCTTTCCGACGCTTTCGGCAACACCTGGCCGACCGCATAGAACATCAGGCGAGCAGCTCGATCTCTTCGGGCTCGAACCAGCCCGCCTCCAAAACCCTATCGCGCACCTTACCGGGCTCGGACGAATAAGCGACTAGAGCAAGGCTTTCTTCGGCGCGGCTACAAGTGACATAAAAGAGGCGACGCGAGCGATCTATGCTTGTGTCCTTGCCGGCGGCTTCATTCTCAAGGTCGCGAGCCGATTTTCCCTCGACACCGAAGAGCTTGTCGTATTTGAAGAGGAAGCCCCGCGCCTCGGCATCGTCCATGATGACCATGACCCTGGGAAACTCGAGTCCCTTGACCCCCTGGTGCGTGTCGAACTTTGCCAAGTGAGAGACATACTCCGCATAGGGGCCGATCTGGCTGAAGCGGGTCTCAAGAAACCGATCCAAGATTACGCGCCGCCTTGCATCCGCATCGTCCTCGGATAGGTCTCCAAGCTCAACCGCGAGCTGCTGAAGTTCGTCGGAACGCTCAGAGATCGTCCTCAGGCTATCAGGAATCTCAAAGAGTCCCGACCCAGCAATATTGCGCAAGATGTCCGCGAAGCAAGGGTCGTTGCCTCCCTCCCAAAGTTTCATCAGCGAAGCGACCGCATCGCGGGCCTTCTGAAGTTGGGCAGGTTGGTTCTTACCGGCTTGCTGAAAGCTACCGCGGCTGACAAGCGGCGATGACTTTCTCATAACCGCCGCGATAGCGAATTTGTCGTTTGCCCGGCTAGCCTCGACCAGGGGAAAGGCAAGTTGGGCGAAGAGGTTCACAGCCGACAACGCCCCCTGCATCAGGGATGTTTGGAATGAGCTCTCTTCGGAAAGGATTTCATACATATCGAGGAAGCCCATTCGACGCGCAGCCATATGGTGCTCCAAAATAAGCGCTTTCACGCTGCGGTCGTCCGTCCAAAGCTTGTCCTTCGTGAGAACAGCCATTTTCTCAGCAACTTGACGCTCCGCCTCGGCCTTGTTCGCCACTGATTGCGGAACGATGAATAAGCGCACCAACCCTTCAGCCTTGTCGCTACGGGCGCGCTGTTCCTGCTTGTCCACCTCAGCGCGGACCCGGTTTATCAGCTTGACCACGCGCGGCGGACAACGATGGTTCATTATCTTGGCCGGTCGGGCCCAACCGTCGGGGATCGCGCGGACCAAATCATCTTTTCCGTCCGCATAGATTCGCTGCATGGTGTCGCCCAGCAGACCTAATGCAAACCGCGCTTCCTGCACCTTTTGCACAATGAGCAGGCCTCCATGAACGGTCGAAGGGTATCTTGGCTTTCGTCGACTAGCAGTACCGGGAATTTCCCGACCAAGATGCTCTGCATGATGCGCTTCGTGGAAAGAAAATCGGACGCGATCTTGATGACATCGCTGTGGCTGAGGGAGCCGTGCCCACGATTATCGCCGTTGGGATCATATTTGAAGACCCTGACCGAGCTTAAGCGCTCCAACTTTCTCCTTTTCGACGCCAACTCGACGATGCGATCTTGATACGCTTTGCTGGAAGGGCGACCTTTGGCTTGCGCGGATTCCAAATCCACAACACTGGCGTTGAGGTCTTCTCGAACCCACGTCTTTATGTCCTGATTCAATCCTTCAATTAGCTGCCAGGCGAAGCTATGAATTGTTTCAACAAGGATAGCAGGGTCGTATTCAAGGCGGCGCTTGATCTCATCACAGGCAGCATTGGTATAAGTAATGACAGCGGCACGTTGACCCCGTAAACGAAGCTGAGGGCCGAATTTGAGGCGGAACGCATCAAGCGCGCTAACCAGCGACCTAGTCTTGCCAGAACCGGCACCAGCAAAAAGGAAAAAACATTTTGGCTTCGCGAGGTCGAGGCAATCCACCATAATCTTGTCGGCCGACCCATCGACTTCGTCGTCGGTAGCTGCTGCCGAGCTCATGCGGTCACTCCAATAGCGGCCGCTGCTACAGCCACTGGTATTACTTCGATCTGCTTTTGCTTGAGTTCTACCTCAAGCCACGCGAGCCCTTCAGCGATGTAATTCGGTACGTTCAACATTCCTGGTGACTGGTTGAACAATAGGTCCAGGGCGAACTTGGCCTTTTCCCCACTCCGCAACGCATTGAACAGGTCCGCGCCGATCTCCACTGTCGTCTTGCCGGAATTCACCGCAGCGCGGGCCTTTCCGATTAGGCCAGTACCTTTGATGGTCTTGAACGTCTCGAAATTTTCAAAAATAAGTGCATCCTCGAAGGTATAGGGCAGCGCGGTCTCATTGTTTGGGCGGCTGATTGGCATTTGGTAAGCGACCCGCACTGCAAAGAGATCAATGTCTGTTTTCACTTTATCGGCCGCCGAAGCAGCAAGCAGTTCATCAATCGTCGATTTACCGGGCAGCCAGTCCTTAAGAGTCGGATTGTTGGTCATCTGACCCGCGCCGATGGCCGGCTGAATGGCAGAGCCATCGGTCCCACCAGCATCTAAATCGGTAATAACTAACGTTAACAGACCCAGATGCTCTATCAAGTCGCGAAGTTTTTGAGCATGACTGCCACCAATCTCCAGAATGGTGAGATAGCGAGCATGGAGGAACGCGTAGTGCTTCGCGATAAAATGGGGAACCAGCATTCGCTCCGCCGCTCCTTCGACAAGTATTGCTGCATCTGCGAAGAAGAGGTCGCAGTGCGTCGCCTTCAAATACCGTCGCACGAATTTGGCAGTCTCGTTCTCGGTCCCGAACACCTCGGATAGATTGACTACCGTTGAAGTAGGAACATGTCCTTTTTCTCGCGCTTGGAGGCGCCTGAAATACCGCAAGCAGGCGAATTCGCACTCGTGCGCGATATGGCTGGAGTGCGTGCTTACGATCAGTTGCGTGCTGAAGCCCGTGTTTTTGCCGAGCGCATCATGCTTGCGCAGGATGTCGTAAGCCTTTCTGATAAAGACTTGTTGTACCTGGGCATGAAGGTGAGCTTCGGGTTCCTCTACGAGGACTAAATGGAGGGGAGGCAGGACAAATTCTTCTGCTTTGCCGGTGGCAGCTTTCTTTTCAGCTTTGCCAACTTGCATCCATCCCATCGCGGAAGCTCATCAGCCGAAAAACGATGGAAATAAGGTTCTGGTAGCCTAGTCCATTATACTCCTCAGGAAGCTTCAGTTTTATATTGAGGCTAGGATCGGCCTGAGAATGGACCTCATATTGCACGGCTGCGTCGTGGTCCAACCCGTCCTGGGGCCGGATCTTGGTCGATATGGTTAGTCGCGGATCCGTGATACCCGGATAACCCAATTCCTCGACTTCTTTCAAAGCAGATGAAAATGCGACTTTGAGCCTGTCATCGAACGAGGCCTGGGCCTGATCTATGGCCTGAAGTGCGTCAAGGTCGGAGGGTTCAGGAAGCTCGGACGGGTCAAGATGCTTCTTGTAATATGAGCGGAGCTGCTCAGTTAGCTTTTTGCGGACCTGACGCTCTTGTGTCTCGCCTTATCTCCTGTTCGCTCCGGCCCTGCTCGGCAAATTCTTGATAGATCCACCGGACGTTTTTAATTTCATCGGAAGGACCGGGAATTAGGACGATTCGGTCAGTCTGGATACTCTTGTGCTCCCCTCGGGAAAGAGTACCTTTCGGCGTTCCTGTTTGGTCCACTAGCTGGCGCCGCAGGCCGTAGCCAGAAGGCCCGCCCTGGCGATAGCCAAGTTCAATTAGGCGGCATTGCCCTGCAAACACTTTGACAGAGAGCTCACGGCTATATTCGCCAGCCATGGAACGCTTGAACCCCTTAACCATCGTCGAGAAGGGGCTTCCGTCGGCGTCCTGAAATCTTCCCCAACGGCTCGTGTCGTAGACAAGAATAACTTCGAAGTCAGCCTTACCTGTTTGCACATCTTCTATAAGTCGCTGAAAGGCTTCTCGGCCATCGACTCTTAACCCACTCTTGCCTTCATCTGCGTAGGTGCGAACTATTTCTATTTCTCGCTCGGTCGCATATTTGCGAATGGCATCGGCCTGATTTTCGGTCGAATACTGTTGATGTTCGGTGGACATGCGCACGTATTGGGCGGCGCGCACATTTCTGGGCTCATCTGTCAATTGCGAATGACTGCGATGCTTACCAGGCAAAGACGGATTCCCTTTCCCATCCGACATTGGATTGTCGGAGCTATCCATAATGTGTCGCGACGAAACTGCCCTTATCGGCGTTAGCTTCTAAGGATCAGTCTAGCCATGGCGGGAGAGAAAATTGTTTCCTAAGACGGGTAAAGTATTTCCGGAAATTAACTTTGTTCGAATCAGCAAGGTTGATTACGCACTGGCGATTGCAGCGGCGTTGCATCACGAATTCAAGGATGCTCCCCGGGCAACGAAGATCGTCATGGGTTGGACAGGTGCTAATGATCGGACAGTAAAGAATTGGTTCGCTGGCACCCATGGTCCGAGCGGAGAGCATTTAATCGTACTTGCCCACCATTCCCGAGCGGTGATGATGACATTTCACCAGATCGCGAAACGGTCTGAGCTTTCCGGTAGCCCGCGTATGAAGTCAATCCGCGGAAAGTTGATGGAGGCGTTGGATGTTATCGATAGAGGAAATCTCTTCGAAAACCATCCGTCGGAATGAAAAAGGGAGCCGGTGTTGCCAAAAGTGTCACCTGAGCTCCCTATTCCTATATCCCGGGCCGCGAGGCCCGCCTTTTTAATGACCCCCTCCGGCTTTCGCATCGCAAGCGATGCTACAGCCACCTTCCCCTTCATGCGCGTGCCGCGCAAAGGGAGAGGCGGGTCCGTGCGCTATTTTTTCTTCGTCGAGACCTTCTTGGCGGCGACGAATTCGATTTCCAGCAGCGCGCCCGGCAGGACCAGGGCGTTGGTGCGGAAGGCGGCGCGGGCCGGCTTGTTGGGCTGGGTGGCTGTGCCGAACTCGGTGGCCCAGACCTTGTTCATGGCCATGAAGTCGGCGGTCGGGTCCAAGAAAACATGGGCGGCGACCACGTCGCCGAAGCTCACGCCCATCTTGTCCATCGTCGCCTTGAGATTGTCGAGCACCGAGCGGGTCTGCTGGGTGATGTCGCCGAAATTGGCCGGGGTGCCCGGCGCGGCGGGCGTGATGGCGGTGGGCAGGGCGCCCGAAATGTAGAAGGTGGTGTAGCCGGGCGGCACGCTGACGCCGGCCGCGATGGGCGACATGGCGTTGGGGCCATAGACGCGCTCGATCTCGGCGGCCGAAGCCTTGAACCCGGACGTCAGCAGGACGGCGCCCGCCACGGCGGCCAGGGCCAGGGTTTTGGTGCGGCTTTTCATTTTTGCTCCTTTGGGTGGGATGAGAACAAACGACAGGCGGCGCCCACACGCCGCGCCCCTTTGCGCATTGCAATCAGCGGGCCGTTTTTTCGCCTGCGGAAAAGGCGGTGTTGTGGGGAAAAGCCTGTCAAAATGGCGTTTGCTTGGGCAGGCCGGAGTGCAGGCTGGCGGTTTTTTGGACTGCGTGTGAAAGTTTAGAAGTGCTAGAAAACGGTCATGTTTTCTCACCGCCTGGCCGTGACCGATGACATGCCGGATTTGCAGCGCCTGATGACGGCGGCGATTCGCGAACTGCTGCCGCAGTTTCTCTCCCCGGAGAAAGTCGAGGCCTCGTTTGCGGTGATGGGCGTGGACAGCCAACTCATCGCCGACGGCACCTATTTCATCCTGGAGGAGGGCGTCCTGGCTGGCTGCGGCGGCTGGAGCCGGC
>JACCXK010000162.1 GCA_013697055.1 Alphaproteobacteria bacterium | reverse complement strand
TGATCTCGTTCCTGGGCCTGGCCAATGGCGGCGCGCGCGTTTCGGGCATCGGTGAGGCGTCGAACTTCGTCCGCTCCGACAATGTGGTCATCCAGGTCAACGGCAATTCGGTGCGGCTGCGATACGTCAACTGTCCCTTCGCGCCGTTCCTGGATACGAACGAGCAGAATGTGTGTCAGGGCAAATGAGAAAATTCCCTACAATCCTGCTGAATACGTCCCTGGCGGCCGCGCTGCTGGCGGCTTTGCCCGCCGCGGGTCAGGAACAGGCCAAGCCTGAAGCGCGCGAGCCGATGGTGATCGACGCCAGCAATGTTTCCACCCCGAACGCCCGCGCCGCCGAAGCGCTCAAGTCGCCCGAGCCCATGGTGATCGACGCCTCCAAGAGGCCGGTGCGCACGGCGCAGAATGAACCGGTGCCGGCGACCCAGGAGTCCACCGATGGCCGCGGCATTCCCGGCCGGTTGCGCAATTACGAAAAGCCGGTGCTGCAGAACAATCAAGGCGCGGTGGTCGCGCCGCCGCCGGAAGCCTTCCCCGCCGAAAGCTGGTTTCCGGTGCCTGACCGCTGGCGCATCGTGGATGCGCTGGGCGTGGGCGGACAATGGTGGGATCCCTACAACCAGAATGTCATCAAGGGCGACCGCCCCATCCTGGGCAGCGATGACTGGTTCCTGGATTTGACCGGCGTGTCCGACAGCGTGGCGGAGCTTCGTTCCTTCCCCACGCCCGTCAGCATCCAGACCACCCAGCGCCCCGGCAGCCTGGACGTGTTCGGCCAGGCAGACTCCAGCGTCTATGTCCAGACCTTCATCGCCGGCGCCGACATCTACAAAGGCTCGACCGCCTTCAAGCCGCCGGAAATCGAATTCCGTTTCGCCGTGGCGATGAACGTCAACTACGCCATGGTGTCGGAGCGCCGCGTGCTGTCGGTGGACCCGGGCAGGCCCAGCCATCGTCTCGACGGGCTGGTGGGACTGCAGGAAGCGTTCCTGGATTATCATATCCGCAATGTCGATGACCGCTACGATTTCGATTCCATCCGGGTCGGCATCCAGCCCTTCACCTCGGACTTTCGCGGCTTCCTGTTCCAGGACAACCAGCTTGGCGTGCGCCTGTTCGGCGACCGCGACAACAACCGCTACCAGTATAATCTTGGTTTTTTCGCGCGTTTGGAAAAGGACACCAATTCTGGCCTGAACGACATCACCCAGATGGTGCGCAACGATTACGTCCTGGTGGCGAACGGCTATGCCCAGGATTTTCCGGTGCCCGGCTTCACCTCCGAACTGACCGCCGTCTACAACATGGACCGCGAAGCCAATGACATTCATATCGACTTTAACGGCTTTCCTTCGCGCCCGGCGCTGCTTGGCGATATCCGTCCGCGCGATTATGACGCCGTCTATCTGGGTTATTCCGGCGACGGCCATTGGGGCGACATCAACCTGACCGTGACCGGCTATGGCGTGGTGGGCGAGGATCGCAACAACTTCTTCACCAGCAGGCCGGCGGACATTTCCGGTTACTTCCTGGCCGCCGAACCGTCGATGGATTTCGACTGGATCCGGGTGCGGGCGTCGGCGCTCTATGCCTCGGGTGACGACAATCCCTATGACGATCATGAAGGCGGCTTCGACGCCATCTTCGAAAATCCGCAATTCGCCGGCTCCGACACCAGCTACTGGATCCGCCAGTCGATCCCGTTCGCCGGCGGCGGCCGCGCCGTCTTCCTCAACAGCCGCAACGGCATCCTCAACGATCTGCGCTCGTCCAAGGAAGAAGGCCAGTCCAATTTCAACAATCCCGGCACCGTCCTCCTGGGCGGCGGCGTGGATTTTGACGTGCTGCCCGAACTGCGTGCCGCGGTGAACGTCAACCATCTGTGGTTTGCCGATACCACCCTGGTGTCGGCTTTGCGCCAGGAAAACACCATCTCCCAGGATTTGGGCTGGGATACGTCGCTGGCGCTGACCTATCGTCCCTGGCTGACCCAGAACATCGTGTTCCGGGCCTCGGGCGCGGTGCTGTCGCCGGGACCGGGCTTTGGCGACCTGTTCACCAATTCCAGCCAGGACGGTCAGTATTATTCGATGCTGTTCAACGCAATTCTCACGTTCTAGGACCCATGACGGCGGGCTGGCACAAAAAGGCACTGTTGCTGGCGGTTATGGCCCTGCTGGCGGGCACAGCCGCGACCCGGCTGCTGGCCAGCGACGAGGAAGCCGCGGTCGAGCGCCATTACGTCAAGACGCCGGACGCCCCGCGTGGCCAGACGCAAGCCGAGGCCGATGCCAAGAGCGCGGGCTGCATTTCCTGCCACAGCGCGTCGGATGCGCCGTCCATGCACGACAACCAGGCGGTGCTGCTCGGCTGCGCCGACTGCCATGGCGGCGATGCCGCGGTGAAGGCGGCGGCGGGTTTGGCGAAAACCGATCCGCAATATGCGGCGGTCCGGGACAAGGCGCATGTGCTGCCGCGCTATCCGGCAAGCTGGCACTATCCCAGCTCCGCCAATCCGAAGGAAAGCTATACCCTGCTCAATCATGAGGCGCCGGAATATGTGCGCTTCGTCAATCCGTCGGATTACCGCGTGGCACGCGAGTCTTGCGGTGCCTGCCACATGGACCAGATCACGGCGGCGGAACGCTCGCTGATGTCCACCGGCGCCATGTTCTATGAAGGCGCTTCCTATAATAACGGCATCGTCCCCCTGAAGGGCGCGCATGAGAATGTCCTGGGCATCCCGGACCTCGGCATCGGCGAGGCCTATACCCGCACCGGCGAGTCCGCCAAGGTCGTCTCGCCCGGCGCGCCGCCCGGCACCGTCACGCCGGAACAGCAAAAGCGCGGCGCGCTGGCGGCGCTGATCCCGCTGCCGACCTGGCAGGTGGTGCCGCCCGGCGACATCTTCCGCGTGTTCGAGCGCGGCGGCCGCAATCTCGGCGAGCTGTTCGCGGAAATCGGCTTGCCCGATCCCACCGGCTCGATCCAGAAGCTGGAAGAACCGGGCCGTCCCGACCTCAAGCAGTCCGCCCGCGGCCCCGGCACCGGCCTGCGCGTCGCCATTCCCATCCTCAACATCCACAAGACGCGCCTCAACGATCCCTTCATGTGGTTCATGGGCACCAACGACCAGCCGGGCGATTATCGCCAGTCGGGCTGCGCCGGTTGCCATGTCATCTATGCCAACAGCCGCGAGCCGCGCGAAAGCTTGGGTTATGCGAAGGATGGCCGTGACGGCAAAAGTCAGACGGTGGACCCCACCATCGACAGGCAAGAGTCCGGCCACCCCATCAAGCACCAGTTCACCCGCGCCATCCCCACCGCCCAGTGCATGAACTGCCACATGCACCAGCCGAACATGTTCCTGAACACCTACCTCGGCTACACGATGTGGGATTATGAATCCGATGCGCCGTCGATGTGGCCCAAGGAGCAGAAATATCCGACCTCCGAGGAGATGCGCAAAGTCCTGGACCGCAATCCCGAAGGCGCCGCGCCGCGCGGCAAGTGGGCGGACGTGGATTTCGTGCGCAACACCTATGACCTGAACGAGAAGCTGAAGGACACCCAGTTCGCCGACTATCACGGCCATGGCTGGAACTTCCGCGCCATCTTCAAGCGCGACCGCGACGGCAACCTGCTGGACAAGGACGGCAAGATCGTCGCCAACGACGATCCGGAGAAATGGCGCAGGAAGGGCGTCGGCAAGTTTGCGCCCGTCGGCGTCAATCCCGGCAAGGCGGTGCATATGATGGACATCCATGCCGAGAAGGGCATGCAATGTTCGGACTGCCATTTCGCCCAGGACAGCCATGGCAGCGGCTTGATCATGGGCGAAGTCGCCAATGCCGTGGAAATCGGCTGCAAGGATTGCCACGGCACGGTCTCGGCCTTCCCGACCCTCAAGACCTCCGGCCCCGCCGCGCCGCCCGGTGGCACCGATCTTTTGCAGCTTCGCAACCAGGATGGCAGCCGCCGCTTCCAATGGTCGGAAGAGGGCGGGCGCCGCGTGCTGGTCCAGATCTCGTCGCTGGACCCGGAGCTGAAGTGGAAGGTGTCGCTGGTCAAGGACACGGTTGATCCCTCAAGCCCCAACTACAATGAGAAGGAAGCCCGCGCCAAGCTGATGGCCCGCACCGCCGACAACGGCAAGCAGATGGCCTGGGGCCCCGGTGTCGCGCCCGGCAATCTCGCCCACAAGGACAGCGAGATGGCCTGCTTCACCTGCCATACATCATGGACGACGTCCTGCGGCGGCTGCCACCTGCCAATCGAGGCCAACTGGAAGACCAAAAGCCACAAGTATGAAGGCGAGGAAGCGCGCAACTACGCCACCTACAACCCGCAGGTGGCACGCGACGACATGTTCCAGCTGGGCGTCCATTCCACCATCAAGGGCAATGAGATCGCGCCGGTGCGATCAAGTTCGGCGCTGGTGCTGAGCTCGACCAACCTCAACCGCGACCGCATCTATGTGCAGCAGCCGCCCATCGCGGCCTCGGGCTACTCCAGCCAGGCCTTTGCGCCGCACTTCCCGCACACGGTGCGCACCACCGAAACCAAGACCTGCAGCGATTGCCATGTCTCGGCCGCCAATGACAACAATGCCATCATGGCGCAGTTGCTGCTCTTGGGCACCAACTTCGTCAATTTTGTCGGCATGAATGTCTATACGGGCCTCGAAGGTGGCCTCGAGGCGGTGCGCGTCACCGAATGGGACGAGCCGCAAGCGGTGTTCGGCTCCTACCTGCAGAAATTCGCCTATCCCGACTATTACAAGGCCCATGTGGAGCGCAACAACCGCGAACTGGGGAACTGGCGGCGCGGCGACATCTTCGGCAAGGGCGATACCAATGTCGAAGACATCTTCAATGTCACCCATTCAACGCCCGATGCGGTGCGCTGCCTGCAGTTGCGCGGCGAATATCTCTATACCGCGCAGGGCACGGGCGGCTTCCAGGTGCTGGACGTGGCCAGCGTCGCCAACAAGGATATCTCGCAAAAGGTGATCACCGCGCCCTTCTCGCCGCTGGGCCAGCGTGTGCGGGTGCCGTCGAAGAACGCCACCTGCATGGCGCTGCCGACCGGCCAGTCCATCGCGCCCGAACGCAACACGCCGCAGATGCAGAAGTTCAACCAGGAACAGCCGTTCCACCCGATCTACAATTACGCCTTCATCACCGACGCCGAGGAAGGCCTGATCCTGGTCAACGTCAACACCTTTACCGACCGCGATCCGCGCAACAACAATATCCGCCGTGCCTTGACCTGGAATCCCGATGGCGTGCTGGACGGCGCCCGCCACATCACCCTGGGCGGCAGTTACGCCTATATCGCCACCCCGCGCGGACTGGTGGTGGTGGACCTGAACGATCCGATGAAGCCGCGCGTCGCCGCCCAGGTGGCGCTGCCCGACATGCGCGCCTCGGCGCTGCAGTTCCGCTACCTCTTCGTCACCGACGCGCGCGGCCTAGAAGTGCTCGATGTCACCAGGATGGGCCAGCCCAAGATCATCGATGGCGCCCGATTCCTGCTGGACGACGCCCGCCGGGTCTATGTCGCGCGCACCTATGCCTATGTCGCCGCGGGCAAGGATGGGCTGGTGATCGTGGACGTGAAAAATCCGGAAAAGCCCAAGCCCTATTGGAGCAAGCCGTTCGAGAATGCCGACACCCAGGACGTGATCGTGGGCTCGACCAACGCCTCGCTGTTCGCCTATGTCGCCGACGGCAAGAATGGCGTGAAGGTGCTGCAGCTCACCAGTCCGGAAAGCCAGCCCAACTTCTATGGCTTCTCGCCGCCGCCCAAGCCCGAAGTGATCGCCTGGACCAAAACCTCGACGCCGGCGCTGGCCCTGTCCAAGGGGCTGGACCGCGACCGCGCCGTGGACGAGACCGGCCACCAGATCGCCGTGTTCGGGCGGCTGGGCTCGCGTCCCTTCCACCG
>JACCXK010000119.1 GCA_013697055.1 Alphaproteobacteria bacterium | reverse complement strand
GCCGGCGTGCATTCCGGCGACAGCGCCTGCTCGCTGCCGCCGCGCTCGCTGTCCAAGGACATCATCGCCGAGATCGAACGCCAGACCACACTGATGGCCAAAGCGCTCGAGGTCCAGGGCCTGATGAATGTGCAGTATGCCATCCAGGGCGGCGAGATTTATGTGCTGGAAGTCAATCCGCGCGCCTCGCGTACCGTGCCCTTTGTCGCCAAGGCCATCGGGCTGCCTGTGGCTGCCATCGCCAGCCGCGTCATGGCGGGCGAGACGCTGAAGTCGATGAATTTGAAGAAGCCCAACCCCAAGCACATCTCCGTCAAGGAAGCGGTGCTGCCTTTCGCGCGCTTCCCCGGCGTGGACACGATCCTGGGCCCGGAGATGCGCTCCACCGGCGAAGTGATGGGCCTGGACGAGAATTTCGGCCGCGCCTTCGCCAAGAGCCAGATCGGCGCCGGCGTGAAGCTGCCCACCGGCGGTAAGGTCTTCATCTCGGTGCGCGAGGCCGACAAGGACCTGATCGAGGCCCCCGCCCGCGAATTGCTGGCCATGGGCTTCTCGCTGATCGCCACCCGCGGCACCGCAAAGACGCTCGAAAGCAAGGGCCTGCCGGTTGCGGTGATCAACAAGGTGCTGGAGGGCCGCCCCCATGTGGTCGACGCACTGAAGAATGGCGAGATCAACCTGGTGTTCAACACCACGGACGGCGCCCAGGCGCTGTCGGACAGTTCCTCCATCCGCCGTGCCGCGCTGACACTCAAGGTTCCCTATTACACCACCATGGCGGGGGCGGCGGCGGCCACCCAGGCCATCCAGGCGCTTCGGGCAGGCTCCCTTGAAGTCGCCCCCCTGCAGTCTTACTCTTCCTGATGCACGGCTGATCTTTCACAAGATTTTATCAGCGAAATCAGTGTCTTAACAAATAGCAGGCTCAGCTATCGGTTAATCCCGCGGCTCCGAGCCTTTTTTTGCCGCCAAGGCAGACGGACGGGACGAGACGATGGAAAAAATTCCGATGACCGCCTCGGGCTTCAAGGCCCTGGAGGACGAACTGAACCGCCTCAAGAATGAGGACCGCCACGCCATCATCGCGGCGATCGCCGAAGCGCGCGCCCATGGCGACCTGTCGGAAAATGCCGAATATCACGCCGCCAAAGAGAAGCAGAGCTTTATCGAAGGCCGGGTGATGGAACTGGAAGACCAGATCGGCCGCGCCGATGTGATCGACATTTCCAAATTGTCGGGCACCAGCGTCAAGTTCGGCGCCACAGTCACCCTGGTGGACGAGGACACCGACGAGGAACGCAAGTACCAGATCGTCGGCGACGTGGAATCCGACGCCAAGCAGGGCCGCATCTCGCTGTCGTCCCCCATCGCCCGCGCCCTGATCGGCAAGAGCAAGGGCGACACGGTGGAAGTGGCGGCGCCCGGCGGGGCGCGCTCCTACGAAGTCATGAAAGTCGAGTTTAAGTAGCTCTGGTTCTGGCGTTAACGCTGTTGGGCCATGCGCTTTGGGAAGTCGCCCGAAGTGTCAAAAGAAGTTACAGCCCTGTAATGGGGACGGCGGCAATTCATATTTTATTCCCATGATTTCCGATAGTTTCGTGAAGTTGGCGTGTCTTTTGCTTTTGTAATCCATGGCCGGGAATATCGGCTGAATGGATACGGAGACATTTGATCATGTGGTCATTTATTCTGCGCGCCGCCGTGATGGGCTTGATGGCCTTCGCGGCCAATCCGGCCGGTGCAGCACCCGTCTTGAGCTTCAGTTACACCGGCTCGGGCCAAGTTGTGTCCCCCACCAGCCAAGTGGTGGTTGGCGGCAGGATCACCAATACCGGTGACACCAGATTTAATGGCGGCCAAACGCTATTCACATTCCTGATTCCGCAACCGGCCTACGATCAATATAGCTGGATCGTGGGCGCCTTCCCGAAAGGGCCCAGCACCTTTATCGATCTCAATCCGGGCCAAAGCATCGACTGGACAATCACGACGCTGGGCACCTGGCCGATCACCGGCAAGCGCGGCGATCCGGTTCCCGCCGGCGACTATTTCCTGGATGTCGCCTCCATGAAAATAACCTATGCGGTGTTGGATCCGATCCTGGGGCTCACCAACGAGAAATATGCGATCAGCGCCGCGCCCTCGCGTTTCACCTGGACGGTCGTCGCCCCAGCCACAAGCGTCCCCGAGCCCGGCACGGTGGCGCTTCTAGCCGGCTGCCTTATGGCGATGGCATGGATGCGCCGGCGCGGCAACGTCCAAAGCCGGTTGCGTTCAGCACGACGCAGCGCCTCCTTCGGCAGGCTCAGCTGACGAATCTCGAGGCCGGTGTATGAGGATCAAATCAGTCCGGGAATAAACCGCTTCGTCCGGGCGCGATAAGCGCCATACTCCGGGAAGTTCTCCGCCAGCACCTGTTCTTCGAAGTGGCTGCGGATCCACAGCAGGATCACCACCAGCGCGGCAATGATCCAGGCCCAGGGTGCGGCGAACTGCAACGCGGTTCCCACGATGGTGATGATCTCCACCGAATAAAGCGGATGGCGGGCATAGGCATAAGGTCCGCCGGTCACCAGCTTGCGCGCCTCGGGCATGATGGAGAAGCTCTTGCCCAGTCGCCACAGGACCAGCGCCGAGCCCAGGCTGCCCACGCCGATCAGCACCGCCGCCAGCAGCTGCATCGAAAGGCTGAGCTGCGCCACCGGCAATTGCAGGATGCCCACGCCCATGAAGGTGCCGACCACGCCGAAGACGCGCGGCCACACGCCCCTGGAGCGGCCCACCGCCCGGTCGCGCACCACCAACAGATAGACCAGCAGCAGGTCGAACAAGGCCGCCATGCTCAGGGCCACGAACTGCACCCAGATGAACAGGCTGGCGGTGCCCGCCATCATCAGGGTCCCGTCATAGACAAGGATGGCGCGCAACTGCAGCGCGCCATAGGCGAACCACAGGATCAGCGGCAAGGCGACGATGGTGTCGTAGGTCTTGGTCTGCTTGAACCGCTCAAGCCGCGGATCTCGTGTGGTGGGCGCGAGCGACCAGACCAGCAGCGCCAGCCAGCCCGGACCGAAGGTGACCAGGCCGGCGACCTTGAACACCGAGGCGGGATCGTGCTGATCGAACACCATGATGGCGGGAAACAGCAGGCTGGCGATGAACGCCTGGATCACCGATATTAGCAGGTTCACTCCCAGGATCGGGAGAAAGCGGCGATGGGCGCGGGCGAAGGCGATCGCCGCCGGCAGCAGATACAGGAACAGGATCGCCGCCCCCATCAGCAGCGCCGCGCCCTTGGTCTGGCCGGTCAATATCTGTTGCAGCATGGTCCCTCTTTGCACTCTTATATCTTGGGCCGCCGCGCCAGAACCGCGACCAGTTCGGCGACCTCGATGAATGTCCCATCCGGCGACAATTCCCGCAAGACCGCCGTCAGGCGCGCCTCGAATGCCGCGCGGGCCGCGCCCAGCGTCTGCGGCGCGCAACGGGACATGGACAAGGCCCGGCCCAGGATCTCGTCCACCGTCAAGGGTTGGCGAACGGTGACCGACAAGGTGTCGATCTCGGTGAAGGCGGACGCGAACAGGAACGGCTCATAGCGGCGATGCCCGCCTTGCCGCTCGCCCGTACGAGGGCCGAACTTGTCCTGCAAATCGCGCAGCAGCTTGAACCAGCCATTCTCCTCCACCG
>JACCXK010000114.1 GCA_013697055.1 Alphaproteobacteria bacterium | reverse complement strand
CGCCACTCTGTTCGGCGGCAATCACACCGCGGGGCGCGATGCGCGGTTGCTGAATCCGGCAAGCGAGGCGGCACGAATCCGTGCCATGTACACCGCGCCTGGCTTTGTGCGCCGTGGCGTGGGGCGGCAGATACTGGAACTGTGCGAAGCAGCGGCGCGCGGGGAAGGCTTCAGCCGCGCCGAGCTGGGCGCCACCGCCGGCGGCGAGCCGCTCTACCGCGCCTGCGGTTATGAAGAAATCGAGCGGATGGACGTGCCGACACCCGGCGGGGTGACTGTGCCGATCACGCGAATGAGAAAAATGTTGTAGGCACCGCTGCTCGTCTCGCGCGCGGTGTGAGCGACAGTGTTACGCGATTTTCTTCTTCCGACGGCGCATCGCGGCGGCGCCGACAAGTCCCGCGCCAAACAGCGACAGGGTGACCGGCTCGGGCACAAAGACCAAAAAGCCACGTATCTCGCCGCCCGGAACGACAGTCGAATGGATGTTCAGATAGGATTTATTGCCCATCAAGCCCGCAAGTAACGCTGCCTCCGCTGAGGCGGGTGTACCGCCGTTAGCCGTAATAAAAGCGCCATTGAACCCGGCCATAGTTGTTAAATCGAAGACCGGACTGTCATACGTTCCTGAAGTGACACCAAGGGGAAAGCCGGTAAAATTGGGTGTGACTGTCGCAATACCGCTCGTGCTGACAAACGGGGCCGCGGTACAGCAGTGGATATGGGATGCGGTTGTAGTGCCCAAGAGACCACTGAAGCTGACATGGACCTGCAGGGTATGAAAGTTTGGATCGTAAAAGACGTCTGCCAAGCCTATTCCCGGCGAGGCATTGGCAGGAGATTCGTTTGGCCCGGAGAGGTTGGCGGTGAACTCCAACGGCGCCGCCAGGGCACTTTGCGTCCCAGCCAGGACAAAAACCGCAGCCAATATCTTTAGGGCGTTCTTCATAACAACCTCCCGCGGGATGGCATCTTGATCGAACAGTTAACCTTGAAGCAAAAACCAGGCCATGGAGCATAGTGCCGAAAATTCAGCCTCTTACCGCAATCGCTCAAATATCGTTTGTAAGAGCGGTTTACAGCCCTGGCGACCACGGCCACGCCGTCCGAGCATCACCTGAGCTCCTTTTTCTGTATCCCCCGCCTGAAGACAGCCCGTTATCGCCAGAAGGGGTGCGTCTAGCGCATCAGCTTGACGTCTTCCGGCTTGACCTTGTCCTTGTACTTGTTGCCGAAGTGGCTGCGGACATAGTTCGCCACATTGGCAACCTGCACATCGGTGAAATAAGGCCCCAGCGGCGGCATCGCCTTCTGGCCCTTCACGATTACGCCAACCGGATAGCCCGCGGTTTCCAGGTTTTCGTTCTTGACCAGTGCCGGATACATGCCGGCGCCCACCGCGCCTTTGGCGTCGGGCATGTGGCAGCCTTGGCAGACGCCCTTATAAATGGCCTCACCATCTTGCATTGGAAAGGGGCCGCCGCCGAAACCGCCCAAGCCGCGGCGGGGCGGCGGTGGCGGCGTCGGTGCAGCAGTGTCGGCGAAAGTGGGCAGGGCGATGGCCAGCAGCAGCGTCGTGGCGATGGCGGTGCGGATTTTCATGATGTTCTCCATCGGCCTTAAGCGCTCATCACGCGCTGATGCAGGCGGGTGATCGCGTCGATCGACGAGGTCACCGCGCCTTCCTGCCAGGCGGGAATGCGCGAGGCATGTTCGCCCGCCAGCACGATGCGTCCGTCCAGGGCGCAGAGATTGTCGTAATGAACGGCGCGTGCCGGCTCGGTCCATGCGCCGGCGCAGCCAAGCGTCCAGGGCACGCGATGCCAGGCCACAGCCACGCCGGCGTCGAACTCTTGCCTGTATTGCGGATGAATCTTGGAGCCATATTCCAGCGCGTCCTGGATGCGGTCTTCCGGCGATTTGGCGGCGGCGAGGTAGGCCGCCTGGCCGAACGTGTAAGCGCCCAGCACCACGCCCTTGCCCTTGGAAAAATAGTCCCACATCGGATAGCTGATCGTGCCATTGGGCTGGTTGGTATAGGTGATGCCGCCATAGATATGGTCGTCCTGTTCCCAGAAGCGGCGCTTGAACTGCAGTCCCACCTTCAACGCGGCCGAGTAGGACAGCTGGTTGATGGCGTTTTTCATCGGCGCCGCCACATTCATGGGGATCTGGGTCAGGATCGAGGCGGGAATGGTGCAGACGCACCAGTCGGCGCTGGCGGTGCGCTTTTCTCCGCCGGTGCGGCTGTCGATATAGGTGGCGGTGACGCCCTTTTCATCCTGTTTGATCTCGATAACCTTGGCATTGTACTGGATCAGCGGCCCCAGCGCCGCGCCGAAAGCCTTGCCGATCATCCCCATGCCGCCCTTGGGCTGGAAGATGGCGCTCTGCATCTCGTAATTGCAGCTGGCGCCGATCGCGGCCCACAGGCCCGACTGCACCACGTCGCTCATCGCCCGGGGTTCGGACGGCACCGGCATCGAATTCAGCCCGCCGCCGGGATCCACGTCAAAGCCGCGGCGCAGGGACGTCTCGATGCTCTTGCCATATTCGTAATTGCCGTTCAGCGCGCCCCAGTTCTGCAGCGCCACCATCAGCATCTCGCGGTCCTGTTTGCTCACGCTCTGGTCCAGCGCGCCCTGCTTGGTGGTCTTGGCCAGGAGTTCGGCGACATGGCCGTGGAAATCCGCCTGCACCTGGCGATAGCGCTGCGGCTTGCCGCCATAGGCGTTGGTGGAATGGACATAGGCGTTGAAATTGACCTGGGTGAAGGGCTCCAGCGCCACGCCCAGCCGGTTCACATAATGCAGGATGCCCTGGTGGTGATAGGGCAGCCGCCACGGACCGGGATTGATATACTGGCCCGGATCGAAGCCGACCTTCTGGGTGAAGCCGCCCAGCTCGGTATAGGTGTCGCCGCCATAAAGGGTCCAGTTCCGCCCGCCCGGACGGCCGTTATATTCCAGCACCTGCACTTTATAGCCGGCGTCGCGCAATTCCATCGCCGCGACCATGCCTGCCACGCCGGCGCCCAGGATCAGCACCGAAGTGCCGGCCGGCGGCGGCGACAGCTTGACCGGGCCCTTGAAGGTGGATTCGTCCGCATACCCCATCTCGGTCATGGCGTGATACATCGCGGCGCTGCCGGCCACGCCGCCGATCATGCTGAGAAGCGAGCGCCGGCTGGGCGCTATCGGTTGGTCGGTCAAAATACTTCTCCCTGGAACAGTTATGAGCCGAGCGATTCAGCACGGCGGAATTGACGAATGGTGGACCGGTCTAGCGCAGCGCCTTGACGTCTTCCGGCTTCACCTTGTCCTTGTACTTGTTGCCGAAATGGGTGCGCACATAGTTCACCACATCGGCGATCTGCTGGTCGTTGAGCTGCAGGGCGAAGAACGGCATCGCCTTCTGGCCCTTCAACACGATGCCGACCGGATAGGCCGCGGTTTCCAGATTTTCGTTCTTGGCCAGCGCGGGATACATGCCCGCGCCCACCGCGCCCTTGGCATCGGCCATATGGCAGCCCTGGCACACGCCCTTGTAGATCGCCTCGCCGCCCTGAAAGGGGAAGGGCGAGAAGAAGCCGGAAATATTGGGGCCGTGCGCATCGGGCTTGGGCGCGGGGCCGGCGGTGTCGGCCATGGCGGCGGTCGTGGTTAGCAGGATGGCTGCGGCAGCAACGCGGATTGTGCTTTTCATGATCAGGCGCTCATCGCTTTCTTGTGCAGGCGTTCAATGGCGTCCAGCGCGCTGGTCACCGCGCCTTCCTGCCAGGCGGGGATGCGCGAGGCATGTTCGCCCGCCAGCACGATGCGCCCGTCCACGGCGCACAGATTGTCGTAATGCTTGGCGCGAGCTTCCTCGGTCCAGAAACCGGCACAGCCCAGCGTCCAGGGCACGCGATGCCAGGCCACCGCCACGCCGCATTCAAACTCGTCCTTGTATTGCGGATGGATATTGGCGCCGTAGGCCAGCGCGTCCTTGATGCGTTCCTCCGGCGACTTGGCGGCGGCGATATAGGCCGGGGTGCCGAAGCAATAGGAGCCCAGCAGCACGCCCTTGCCCTTGGAGAAGAAGTCCCACTGGGGATAGCCGATCATGGTGTTGGGCTGGTTGGTGTAGGTGACGCCGCCATAGATATGCTCGTCCTGTTCCCAGAAACGGCGCTTCATCTGCAGGCCGACCTTCAGCGCCGCCATATAGGGGATCTGGTTGATCGCCGCCTCCATCGGGCCGCCGACATTCATCGGAATCTGGCTGAGCACCGATGCGGGGATGGTGCAGACGCACCAGTCCGCGGACGCCGTCTTGGGCGCGCCGCCCGTACGGGAGTCGATATAGGTCGCGGTGACGCCCTTATCACCCTGTTTGATGTCGATGACCTTGCAATTGTACTGGATCAGCGGCTCCAGAGCTTTGCCGAAGGCCTTGCCGACCTGGCCCATGCCGCCCTTGGGCTGGAAGATCGTGCTCTGCATGTCATAGGCGAGGCCTGCCCCGATCGCCGACCACAGGCCGGACTTGAGCAGATCGCCCATCTCGATGCGCTTGCCCGCGATGGCCACGCTGTTGAGGCCGCCGCCCGGATCGCTGGCAAAGCCGCGGCGTTCGCCGGCTTCCAGGCCGGTGGCATATTTGTCATTGGCGTCCAGCGCGCCCCATTCCTTCAGCGCCGAGATCAGGATCGCGCGATCCTCCTTGGTCACATCCTGGTCCAGCGCACCCTGCTTGGTGGTCTTGGACATCAGCTCCGCCACTTGGCCGTAAAAGTCGGCCTGCACCGTGCGATAGCGCTGCGGCTTGCCGTCAAAGGCGGTGGTGGAGTGGACATAGGCGTTGTAGTTGACCTGGGTGAAGGGCTCCAGCGCCACGCCCAGCCGGTTCACATAATGCAGGATGCCCTGATGGTGATAGGGCAGGCGCCAGGGGCCGGGATTGATGTACTGGCCGGCATCGAACTGCACTTTCTGGGTGGCGCCGCCCAGCTCGGTATAAGTATCGCCGCCATAGAGCGACCAGTTCCGCCCGCCGGGGCGGCCGTTGTATTCCAGCACCTGCACTTTATAGCCGGCGTCGCGCAGCTCCATCGCCGCGACCATGCCGGCGATGCCGGCGCCTAGCACCAGCACCGAAGCGCCGGCCGGCGGCGCCGACAGGTTGATCGGCCCCTTGAAGGTCGAAGTATCGGCCAGGGCCATCTGGGTCATGGCGTGGTACATCGCCGTGGTGCCGGCGGCGAGGCCGATCATGTTGAGAAGAGAGCGCCGGCTCGGCGCTATCGGTTGGTCGGTCAAAGCCATTCTCCCCAGACGCTGGTTATGCCGCCAAAGGCGGCACGATTCCGATCCCGTCCTGGAAAAGCCCCGTTTTGCGCCTGTTCCGGCGCTTGCGGCGCGCGATTCTACCCGGGCCGTACAGGGATTAAAGCGGGGGGGCTGTGCAGGTGCAACGTGGCCTTGCGAAAATACTTTTGCTCAAATGCGCGCCAGCCTGCTGCCTTAAAGGGCGGCGGCAGAAATGTCAGTGCACACCTCTTTGCAGCCTCTTCGCCCGCATGGCACGGTCAATCGTCACTCGCCATCAGGAACACGATGTTCAAATCACCGCGCGCCGTTTTCTTTTGTTTTCTGCTGGCGCTGCCGGTGCCCGCGCTGGCGGCAGATGCCGCGGCGCAATGGTGGTCCGATGTCAGCGCGTTGGCCAATGACGGCATGGAAGGCAGGCTGACCGGCTCGCCTGGCTATGATCGAGCCGCGGACTATGTGATTTCGCGGCTGAAGGAAGAAGGCCTCAAGCCCGCCGGGACCAAGGGCTTTTTGCAGCCGGTCGATTTCGAGCAGCAGCTGGTAGACCAGGATGCCAGCAAGGCCGAACTGGTCGCGGCAGATGGTGCGTCCACATCGCTGAAGGTGGGCGATGAGATGCTGATCACCGCCGGCGGCGGCCCGCGTCCCGACACGGTGGATGCGCCGCTGGTCTTCATCGGCTATGGCCTGCATCTGCCCAAACAAGGTTACGACGACTTCGCCGGCCAGGACTTGAAAGGCAAGATCGTGGTGGTGATCACCGGCGGTCCGGCCGACATTTCCGGCGCCATCAAGTCCAATGCCCGCTTTGAACGCAGCGAAGAGTTGGGCAAGCTGGGCGCCTTGGGTGTCATCGCGCTCACCACCCCCAAGCAGGTCGAAATCGCCTGGGAGCGGCAGAAGCTGCTGGCGCGCGGGCCCGGCATGTACCTGGCCGATGGGAGCTTGCGCGATACCAAAGGCGCTTTCTTCACCGCCACCTTCGATCCGGGCAAGTCCGAGACGTTGTTGAAAGGTAGCGGCCACAGCTTTGCCGAACTGGCGGCGCTGGCGGATAGCTCCAAGCCGGTGCCGCGCTTTGCGCTGCCCATGCGCCTCAAGGCTTCGGTCATCACCAGGCACAGCCTGCTGACCTCGCCCAATATCGTGGCTAGGCTGGAGGGCAGCGATCCGAAGCTGAAATCGGAATATGTCGCGGTGTCGGCGCATCTGGATCATCTCGGTGTCGGCGCGCCGATCAAGGGCGATGCGATCTACAATGGCGCGATGGATGATGCCTCCGGTGTCGCCACGGTGCTGGACATCGCCCATCGTCTCAAGACGGGGCCTAAGCCCAAACGCTCCATCCTGTTCCTGCTGTTTACCGCTGAAGAGAAAGGCCTGCTGGGCTCCAGCTATTACGCGCGCCGTCCCACGGTGCCCAAGGGCAGCATCGTGGCGGACCTGAACTTCGACATGCCGCTGCCGCTCTGGCCGCTCAAGACCGTCTATGCGCCGGGCCAGGAGGAAAGCAGCCTGGGCGCCGACATGCGCGCGGTGGCGGCGGAGCAGGGGTTGCAAACGGTGCCGGACCCATTGCCCGACCGCAACGTCTTCATCCGCACCGACCAGTTTAGCTTTGTGCGCCAGGGCGTACCGGCGCTGGTGTTCAAGTTCGGCTTCGCCAAGGACACGCCGGAATTCGCCATCGAGCATGACTGGCGCGCCAACCGCTATCATTCCCCATCCGATGATCTGGAACAGCCGATGCTGAAGGAGGAAGCGGTAAAGCTGGATGCTTTTGTCGCGGCGATCACCACTCGTGTCGCCAATGCCAGCGCACGCCCGCAGTTTTTACCAGACAGTATTTTTCGCAAATAAAGAAAATCCGCCACGGGGTTTCCCCCGCAGCGGAGGTTTATGCTCGCCCGTTAAACCGGACGTTTGATGTTTTATCCGCGCGAGGTGCGGTTTACCCGCCGGAAGCGCGACAGTTCGCGGCTGGCCGGCGCGAAGTCCGGCTTGATCGCAAGTGCCTGGTTGTAGTCGCGATAGGCCGCCTTCACATCCCCGCTTTCTTCCTCGATCACGCCGCGGCTGTAATAGGCGGCATGCAGGTTCGTAGCGTTCAGCGCCAACCCTTGCGCGATGTCGGCGCGGGCTTCGTCATAGCGTTTCATGGCCACCAGCACGCCGGCGCGGCTGATATAGGCATCGCCCAGTTGCGCATTCAGCGCGATGGCGCCGTTATAGGCGCGCAGCGCCGCCCCATTGTCGCCCAGCCGCGTCTGGATCACGCCGCGGTCCACCATCAGTTCGGCGCGATGGATCATCTGGGGATCGCTCAGCGCGATGTCGCAGGAAGCAAGACCTTCCTTCATGTCACCAAAACCGGCCGCTGCATCTGAGCACCGGGTGGTGGCGCTGACGTTGTAAATGATTTGCTGGATTTCCGGCGCGGCTTCAGCGGACGAAGCCAGCAATGCAACAAGACCCGCCGATGCGAGAAGAAGTTTCATGAAACACTCCCTGGATGGATCCGTCGTGCCGCGGATTTGTTGCGTTGGAATCTACACCCGCGCGGCGCGAGCGCGCAGGACAAAATGCGCGGCATCACTAAAAAACATAGCAACGACAGGGATTTGCCTCGCAAACAGGCAAAGACACTTGCTGCGCACACGAATCCTGTTTGCGCGCCATGCCGCACCGCACTGCAACAGAGTCATCAATGCCGGAATCGCATTGGCCTTTGCACAGACACAGGGCGCAGGTTTGCGCAGGTCAATTTTTGAGCGCTATAGTGATCCGGCTCGGGGGAGCCATGTCCGACATTCCGGTAAACCGCGAATTCTGGAACAGGCTGATCAGGGAAGTGCGCACCCGCACCCGCGGCCGCGCCGATCCCGAAGAGCTTCTGCATGCCGCTTACCTGCGTCTGCTGCGCTATCGCGCCCAGCATGCTGTTGAAAATGTTGCCGCTTTTCTGGTGCGCACCGCCGTCAACATCGGGGTGGACAATTACCGGCACGACCGCTTCATCGCCGATGTGTCGCCCGAAGACGCCGGCGTGCGGGAAATTTCGCCTCTGCAGGATGAGGTTTTGGCCTCCCGTGCTCGTCTAGAGAGGGTCCGGGAGGGTCTGTCCCACCTGACGCCACGCACCCGCGAAGTATTCCTGATGCACCGCCTCGACGACATGAAGTACCGCGAAATCGCCGAGCAGCTGGGAATCAGCCAGAGCGCGGTGGAGAAACATATCGCCAAGGCCGCTTTGTTCCTCACCGAATGGACGGAGGGTTGGTGAAAACGTCCGCCGCCGTGCCGTCACCCCAAATCAGGGCGGAAGCTGCCTCATGGCTGGCCCGCCTGCATGCGCAAGACCGCGACCAGGCCGATGA
>JACCXK010000102.1 GCA_013697055.1 Alphaproteobacteria bacterium | reverse complement strand
GTGTCACACCGTGTCTCCGGCAACCAGTTCCGGCAGGTGGATGAAGATGTCGTCCTCCACGATGCGCACCGACAACGGGCGGGCTGTGCCCCTGTCGGGCGCCACGGCTTCGCCGTTCTCCAGACCGATGACCCAGCTGTGCAAGGGGCAGGTCACGGTCTTGCCGGCGACAATGCCCTCTGACAGCGGCCCCTGCTTGTGCGGGCATTCGTCGATCAGCGCGAAGACTTCACCATCGCCGGTGCGGAACACCGCCACCGGCTTGCCCGCCGACTTCAGGCACAGGCGGCGGGCGCCGCGCAGGGGAATGTTGGCGACGGGGCCGATGTTCTTCCAGTTTGCGGACATCATCCCGCCGCCATTTCGGGCAGAGCTGCGAACTCATGGGCCTGGGCGCCCATCACCCGCTCCGTCCAGGGATCGATCTGGGCAAAGCGCTGGGAATGCAGGAAGCGCGCATGCAGCGCAGCGCGGCCTTCGGCATCTTCCACCAGCCGCTTTTTTACATAATCGATGCCGACACGCGCGATCCAGGGCGCTGTGCGCTCCAGATAGTGCGCCTCTTCCCGGTAAATCTGCATGAAGGCGCCGGCATATTCCAGAACCTCGGCTTCCGTCGCCACCCGCACCAGGGGATCGGTGACACGCACATCGATGCCGCCGTTGCCGCCGACCAACAGGTCATAGCCTGCTTCCACGCAGACCACGCCCAGGTCCTTGATGGTGGCCTCCGCGCAATTGCGCGGGCAGCCGGAAACGGCGAACTTGACCTTGTGCGGGGTCCAGGAACCCCAGCACATCTTTTCCAGCTTCACGCCCAGCCCGGTAGAGTCCTGGGTGCCGAAGCGGCACCATTCGCTGCCCACGCAGGTTTTCACGGTGCGCAGGCCCTTGGCATAGGCATGGCCGCTGACCATGCCGGCCTTGCCCAGTTCGTTCCACACGCCGGGCAGATCATCCTTCTTCACGCCCAGAAGGTCGATGCGCTGTCCGCCCGTCACCTTGACGGTCGGAATGTTGAACTTCTCGGCCACGCTGGCGATGGCGTGCAGCTCGGCCGGGGTCGTGAGGCCCCCCCACATGCGCGGGATCACGCTGTAGGTTCCGTCCTTCTGGATGTTGGCGTGGACGCGCTCGTTGACGAAACGCGATTGGGCGTCGTCGCGATATTCGTCCGGCCAGGCGCAGAGCAGGTAATAGTTCAGCGCGGGCCGGCACTTGTGGCAGCCTTCAGGCTTCTTCCAGTCGAAGGCCTGGCGCAGCCCGTCCATCGTCTTCAATTTGCGCTCGACGATGGCGGCCCGCACTTCGTCATGGCCTGCCATCGTGCAATCGCACATGGTTTTCTTGGCCGCCCTGGCATCGACACCGGCGGCAAAGGCCAGCAGGCCCTCGACCTGTCCGGTGCACTGGCCGCAGGACGCCGAAGCCTTGGTATGGGCGCGCACTTCCGACAGCGAGGTGAGCTTCTTGTCCTGGATGGCCGAAACAATGGCGCCCTTGCAGACGCCATTGCAGCCGCAGATCTGGGTATCGTCCGGCATGGCGGCGAAATCGGTGCCGGCCGGCTTGCTGCTTCGCGCTTCCGCAAAGGCACGGCCGAACACCAGGCGCTCGCGCAAGGCGCTGACATCTTCCTTGTCGCGCATGAGCTGCAGGTACCACTGGCCATCGGCGACATCGCCATACAGCACGGCGCCGACCAGCTTGCCGTCGCGCAACACGATCTTCTTGTAGAGGCCGCGCGAATCGTCGCGCAGGGTGATTTCGTCATCGCCTTCGTCGGCCGCCATCAGCGCGCCGGCGGAGAATACATCCACGCCCGTGATCTTCAGGCTTGTCGCCAGAGCCTTGGAGACGAACAGGGCTTGCGCATCGCCGGCCAGCTGGGCTGCGCAGGCCCTGGCCTGGTCCCAGATCGGCGCCACCAGGCCGAAGACATTGCCGCGATGCTCCACGCATTCCCCGACCGAAAAGATCGCCGGATCGGAGGTCCGCATGTCGTCCGTCACCACGATGCCGCGGTTCACTTCGAGCTGAGCTGCCTTGGCCAGGTCGATGTTGGGCCGGATACCGATGGCCAGCACGACTAGGTCGGCCGGTACAAAGCGGCCATCGGCCAGCTGCACGCCTTCGGCGCGTTCCGTGCCGATAATTTCCTCGGTCTGGCCGTCGGTGAAGAAGGCGATACCGCGCCGGTCGAGGTCACGCTGCAACATCTGGCCGGCCGCGGCGTCGAGCTGGCGCTCCATCAGGGTCGGCATCAGGTGCACCAACGCCACCGACATGCCGCGCTGCTTGAGACCCCAGGCCGCTTCCAGCCCCAGCAAGCCGCCACCGATCACGACCGCACGCTTGTGGATTTTCGCGGCCGCCAGCATCTTGTCGACATCGGCAACATCGCGGAAGGCGCAAACACCAGGCAGTCCAAGCCCCGGAATGGGCGGCGCGACCGGCTTGGAGCCGGTCGCTATCAGCAACCGGTCATAGCGCACGGTGACTCCGCCGCCCGAGGTGACGGTGCAATCGCCGCGATCGATGCGGGTCACCGCATCGCCGGTGATCAGCGTGATGTCGTTTTCATCGTACCATTCGCGGCTGTTGATGACGATGTCGTCCACGTTCTTGTCGCCGGCAAGGACGCTGGACAGCATGATGCGGTTGTAGTTGACGTGCGGCTCGGCGCCGAACACGGTGATGCGGAAGCGCTGCCCATTGTCCAGCTTGAGCAGTTCCTCGACGGTCCGCATGCCCGCCATGCCGTTGCCGATGACGACCAGGTGTTCGCGGGGGTCGGCGACCATGTTCATCGCGGGCTATCCTTCAGATCCGGACGGTGGCGAGGACAGATGCCTCACGCCGCCAGCGCAGCCGCACCGTCGAGATGCCGGCCCAGGCGACCATCGCCATGCCGGCGAACACCGCGAAACCGAAGCTGTAGCTGCCGGTGAATTGCTTGGCGTAGCCCAAGCTGGCGGCGAGGTAGAAACCGCCGATGCCGCCGGTCATGCCCACCAGGCCGGTCATCAGGCCGACATCGCGGCCGAAACGCTGCGGTACCAGCTGGAACACCGCGCCATTGCCCATGCCCAAGGTCGCCATGCAGGCGATGAACACCACGAGCGTCGGAACGACCGCCAGGCTCGACTGGCTGACGGCGAACAGGGCGGCCGCCACGGCGGCATAGACCGCCGACAGCGCGCGGGTGCCGCCGATGCGGTCGGCCAGATAGCCGCCGAAGGGACGGGCGAAGGAACCGGCGAACACGCAGGCG
>JACCXK010000062.1 GCA_013697055.1 Alphaproteobacteria bacterium | reverse complement strand
GCCGCCCCCCGGGGTCAACCGCGGCACCAATTATGGGTGAGCGGCGTCACCAGCTTGCCCTGGGCGTCAAGACCGCGCCATATGGCCCCGGCGCCTGCGCGCGAATCTTGGAACAGCGGGGGCTTTTCAGCCAGCTTTTCTAAAGGGAATGACAGGCGCCGATTCCAACGCGCTGACCGGCTTCAGGGAATCCTCGCGCACCGCGCGCGGTTCGCCAAACAGATAACCCTGCGCATAATCCACCGCGTAATCCAGCAGCTGCAGCACGGTCTTCTCATCCTCGACCCGCTCGACGATCAGGTTCAGGCCATGGCGGGTGAGCAGCTTCTTGAAATCCTCGGCCGCCACGGCGGCGCCTGCGCCGTTCATGCCGCGCGTCAGGGTGCTCGAACGCACCTTGAGATAGCGGAAGCCGATGGCCTTGAGGCGCAGGAAATCGATCCCCAGGGTTTCGACATGATCCATGGACAGCGCAAAGCCCAGGGTCGCCAGAGTGGTGAGATTCTTTTCGCCCTCGATGCCCGCCTTGGCGATGGCCGCCTGGCTGAATTCGAAGATGATCTGGCCGGCCAGGTCGCGGTTTACGCGCATGTAATCCAGGAACTGGGGGAAGAATTCCTTGTCGGCCAATGTCTCGCCGGAGATGTTGCAGAAGATGCCGATGTCGCGGCTCTTCTGGGTCAGGCGGCGCACGATCTGCACGCAGCGGAACAGGAGCAGATTGTCCACCACGCTCATCAGGCCGGCGCGGCCCGCTACCTCGATATACTGGGCGGGCATGATGATCTGGCCCTCGGCATCGCGCAGGCGGGACAGCGCTTCGTAATAGCGCAGCTTGCGTTGCGGCAGGCTGACGATGGGCTGCAGGTAAAGATCGACGCGGTTCTGTTCCAGGCTGGCGCGGATGGTTTCCAGGAGTTCGCCCCGGGGAGCAACCGCGTCATCCAGGGTATTGAGATAGGCGCTGGCCGGACCACGCTGCGGCTTGGGTGCCGCTTCCTGCGGCGCGGCGCTGCGCGAGATCTTGGCGGCGAAGTCGCGCATCAGGGTTTCCAGCACCTGCAGCTCGGCGACGATCTTGCGTTCCTGGCTGGAAGCGCGTTCCTCGATCAACCCGCCCAGCTGACCCAGCCGGGTGCGGGTGTCGTTCAGCACCGTTTCGAATTCCATATGCCCCTTGCGCAGGTGCGCCATTTCCCTGGCGATGGCACGCTTGTCGCGGCGGCGGGCAAAGCTGGCGGCGATCTGCTGAATGCAGATGAAGCCCACCATCCCCGACAGGATGGCAACTGGCCAGCCGGTGAACAGCGCCAACCCTGCGCCCAGGGTGGCGCAAGCGAAGAACACGCTGAGAGTCAGCAAGGCCTTGGTCACGGCGGGGATACGCTCGTTCATGGGGCCAATATCACCCCGGGGCGTTTCCAATTCCTTAACTACGCAAAAGCGGCTGTGCCGGGCTTTTACAGGTGAAGGACTGGTTAATTTGGACTCCCCTCAGGATGGTCGCTGAGGCGGCGGTCGTCGTCGCGCTGATAGGGTTGCTGATCGTCCCTCCCATCATCATGGGCGGCCACATTGCGGTCGATCAGGCGCACCACCACCCGGCGATTGGCCGGCTCGCGCACTTCATCGCCGGTGGCGACGGCGAGGCGGCTTTCGCCCAGCCCTTCGCTGGTGATGCGCCGGCGCGGCACGCCCTGGCGCACCAGTTCATCGGCAACGCTGCGAGCGCGGGCATCAGACAAGGCCTGGTTGTGCTCACGGGTGCCGGAGGTGTCGGTATGACCTTCCACCACCAGGTTGGCGCCGGGCCGATCACGCGCCGCGTCGGCGATTTCCCGCAACGCCTTGTCGGCATCCTGCGAGATAGTCGCGGAGTCGAGTTCGAACAGCACGCTGTCGGGCAGTTCGTAATCGGTTTCGCCCTGGCTCTTGGTCACGCGCCACTGGCTGGGCGCGGGATCATAGCCCGCGCGCGCCGGCGGCGGAGGCGGCGGTGGTCCATAATCGTCGTCATTGTCCAGGTCGTAGCTGTAGCTGTAGGGCGGCGCGTAATAATAGGGCGCGGCATAATAAGGCGCGCCGTAATAATAGCCGGGATAGCCGAAGCCCAGACCGAGGCCGAAACCACCGCCGCGATAATAACCGCCGCCGAAACCGCGATAGCCACCACGATAGCCACCACGATAGCCGCCACCAAAGCCGCCGCGGTAACTGCCGCCGCCGTGAAAACCACCGCGACCACCACCCTGGAACCCACCACCGCCATGGAAGCCACCGCCGCCGCCGCCGCCATGACGCTGCGCTTCAGCCGGTAAGGCCGCCGCTGCCAGGATCACCGCCAAGCCTGCCACTGCCATGATCTTCTTCATGCCGTCTCCTGCCGATGGACGTGCCAAAATGGTACGCCCATCCTGAACACAGACTGAACGAAAAGAGCGCCGGAGGAGCCGGAGCGACCACGAAAAAAGAGCCCCGGTTGGTGCCGGGGCTCTCTCTTCGTCAGGCGCTCACTCTAATGTCCGTGGTGCCAGCCGCCGCCACCGCCGCGGCCGCCGCCATCACCGCTGCCGCCGAAGCTGCGGCCACCGCCATTGTTCTGCGGTGCGGCCTGCTGCGGCGCGGCCTGGGGTGCGGCCTGCTGCTGGGCGCGGAACCCGCCGCGCCAACCGCCGCCGCCGCCACCGTTATTCTGGCTTTGGAAGCTCTGCTGGCCGCGGAAACCACCGCGCCCGCCAAAG
>JACCXK010000058.1 GCA_013697055.1 Alphaproteobacteria bacterium | reverse complement strand
CGCTGGAGCCGCCCAGGCCCACGCCCGTGCCGCCATTGCCCACGCCGCCCGCGCCGCCTTCGGCGCTGGAGGTGCCGCCCGTCGCTGTCGCGCCGAGAACGGTGATGTTGGTGGTGCCGCCGGTGTTGCTGGCGTTTCCGCCCTGGGAAGAATTGTTGTTGGTGTTCTTGATCGTCGAATTGAGTTCCGCGATCGCCGCGGCAAGCGCCAGCGACGCCGAGTCCGACGTGTTGTTGTTATTGTTAGTCGTGTTGTTCGTGTTGTTATTATTATTATTATTATTATTGTTGTTGTTGTTGTTGTTGTTATTACCGCCGTTGCCGCCATTGCCGCCGCCACGGCCGTTATTGCCGAAATTGAAGACGTTGGTCTTCTGGATATCGATCGACTTGTTGATCGAGATGTTCTTCGAGGCGTCGATTACCTTGGAATTGTCGATATTCTTGGTGATGTTGATGTTCTTGGAGGCATCGACATTGTTGGTGATGGTGATCGGCTTGTTGATGTTGATGTTCTTGGACGCATCGATGTTGTTGGTGACGTTCACCGGCTTGTAGACGTCGATCCGCTTGGAATTGTCGATATTGGTATACTGGCGATTGTCCTTATAGACATCGATCTTCTTGGAATTGTCGAAGTGCTTGGAATTGTCGACATTGTAGGTCGGGTGGTCGTTATAGGTCCCGATGTTCTTGGAATTGTCGATATTCTTGTTGAAGGTGATGTTGTTGTTGACATCGATCTCCTTGTCGCCGCCGCCATAGCCGGCGTGACCGCCGCCCCAGGACGCGTGCTCGACATTGGGTGACGCATCGATCTTGTCGCCGCCATTGTGGCCGCCCCAGCTGCCGCGTTCTGAATTGTTCTGGGCATCGATCCTGGCGCCGCCGTTGAAGCCGGCGCGTCCACCCCAGTTGCCGCGCTGGGAATTGCTCTCGGTCGCGACCGCGGGATTGGCGTCGATCCTCTGCGCATTCTCGGACGCGGCGCGGTTGCCGCCGAAGCGCGAGCTGTTGTCGACATCGATCCGGCGCGAGCCGTCAAAGCCGCCGGCGCGGCTCGAGTTAAAGCCGGGATGCTGCTGCTGGGCGCCGGATTCCACATTCATGCGGCGCGAGCCGCCGAACAGACGCGAATTGTCCACCTGGCGGTCGGCATTGATCTGGCCGCCGGCCTGGTTGCCGCTCTGGCGGTCCTGGACGCCATAGGTGGAGATCGGCTGGTCGCCGCCCGAGTTGCGGTGATTGCCACCACCGAAGTTGCCGCCGCCATTGCCGAGATTGCGCCGGCTGTTGCCGGTATCGACATCCAGCTGCTGCTGGGAATTGTCGACATTGCCGCGCTCGCCGCCCATCACATTCAACTGGCGGCCGCCGAAGCCGCCGCCGCGATTGGCATTGTCGCCGCGATTGTTGTTGTCGAAGTTGCGGCGGTTGCCGCCGTCAAAGCCGGCGCCATCGGCATTCGCGCCGGGGCCGTCGCCATTGCGGTTGAAGACGTTGAGCGGCTTGGAGAAGCCGGCATTGCCGGACGCATTGCCGCCGCCGCCCATACCACTGCCAATAGGGCCGCCATCGTTGCGGCCGATATTGCCGCCCATGTTCTGGCCGCCATTGCCGCCATTCATATTGGGACGGAACGCGCTCATACCGATGCCCGGCGTGCGCGGCACATTCATCTGGCGGATATTGTTGACGTCTACACCCGGACCGTCGCAGGACAGATTTGAGACAGCGGCGCCTGTGCCGGCGGGGCGGCCCCATGTGCCAAGCTGGCTCATGCCATTGGCGTTTGCGGCCAGGGGCTCGATCACGATGCCGGCTGTTACCAGCGCGGAGGTGAGAAACATAAGGCTTTTGACGGACATACTAAGTTTCCTTCGCCATCAGGGGCATGAATGGTCGCGTACGACGCTTCATGATCCGTGCCAGCTCGGGAGCCCCCACCTTTCAGCCATGTCCCGCTATGGGACTGCGCCATTATCGGCCGGAAGTGTGCGGGACAACCGATAAAAATCCGGTAATCGTGGAAACCAAAAACCGGAGATAGGTGGTTCATTTCGGGAAAAGCGCCGGCCCGCAAGGGGCGGCTGCGCGAATATTTACGGTAAGACTTCGTTAAGGCGCTGCTTGTCCCGCCGGCACACCGGCTGGCATGGCTTTCGCTCTGTTCCCTGGCAAATGCCGTCCTGCGTTCCGTTCCGGAGCATGACGGCCTCAAGGATCAGAGGATTACGGGGTCATGAAGCACAAGAATTCGCATCTGCTGGTTGGATATTGGAGCCGGCTGCGCAAAGGTCGTGATGTCCCCGACCAGACCGATATCGATCCGCGCGCCATCAAGCGCCTGATCTCCTATACCTTCATCCTGGATTGCGAGAATCCGGCCCGCCCGCTTTACCGTCTTGCCGGCACCGCGCTGTGCGAACGTTTCGGCTTCGAGCTCAAGGGCACCAGCTTCCTGGCGCATTGGGAATCCCAGTCCGCCCTGTCGCTGGCCTCGCTGCTCCGCCAGGCGCTGAAAACCAGCCAGCCTGTCTGCCTGTCTTCCGTCGCCGCCACCGCCGACAATGGCATGGTCGAATTGGAAACCGTTCTCACCCCCGTCTCCTTCAATGGCGGCGAACCGACCCGCTTCTTCGGCCTGGTGCAGATGCTGAGCGATCCCACGCCGCTCTTGGGCCGCTCCATCGCCTATGAAAGGCTGGTGGGCTCGCAGATCATCCAGGAAGACGAACCGCTTTCGGTCAGCGATCACAACGAGCCGCCCCCGCCGCCTCCGCCCCCGCCGCCGAGCCTCCGGGCCCATCCGCGCGCTCCTTATCTTCGCCTGGTGGTGTCGCAGGACAGCCCTGCCATGCTGCATTTCGGCTCGGGCGACCTGCTTCAGAAAATGTTCGATGCGATCGGCCGCTGGCGCGCCGCCAACAGCGAGGACTATAGCCGCTTCGTTTGAGTGGTTAGTTTAGGGCGGTTGCCCGGCCGCTCGCCTAAGCTCGCGGCGCTCGTCGCTCGAAATGGTCCGTCGCTAGCGACAGCGTCGTGCGACACCATTTCGTTCGCTGACGCGAACCGCTCCTCTACGGCCTTGGCGGGATCGTGGTGGACGGCGTGTTCAGGTCCGGCCGCTGCGCGGAGATATCCTTGACCGGCGGATGGTCCACCGGATCGTTGCGCAGGAGATCCATGTCCATCCGCGCCGCATTGTTCTTGCGCTGCAGATACGGAATTTCATAAGCCTCGACCTTGGCGCGATAAGATTCGAACGCCGCGATATCCTGGGCGGTGCGCTTGTCGCAGCGCTCCGTCGGCAGGCCGGCCTGTTCCTGGCACCACAGGTCGAAATTCATTTCCGTGACCTGGTAATTTCCGTTGCGCTGCGCCAATGCGGGAACCGCGGCGGCGGCCATCAGGATCAACACAAGGAACCCGGTTTTCATGCACCGACCCTAGGCGCTTTGCGGGACCTTGGACAGCCGCAAAAAAGCAACGGCCCGCGCCTTTTTGGGGCACGGGCCGTTTGTTTCCGGCGTTAATGATTACGGCTGCAACGTAATGACGGTGCGGCGGTTCTTGGCTTCCTTGACGCCGTCCTCGGTCTGTACGGCGAGGTCGGTTTCGCCGACGCCGCTGGCGTGGATGGCGTTGCGGCGCGCTCCCATCTTGACCAGGGCTTCAACCACCACATTGGCGCGCTTGACCGAAAGCGCCTGGTTGTACTCGGACGAACCGGACGTATCGGTATGGCCGACGATGGTGATGTTGGTCTGGCCGCCGGTACGGGCGGTGGCGATCACCGAGTCCAGCACCGTCAACTGCTCGGCCTTCAGGGTCCAGGAGTCGAAGTCGAAATAGACGGTGAAGTCATTGCTGACCTGGGCGGGCGCCGGAGCAGGCGCCGGGATCGGAGCGGATGCAACCGGTGCCGGCGGCGGCGCGACCGGACGCGCCGCGGTTTCCAGGCGGATCAGCGAGGAATCCAGCGCGGTCTTGCAGGCCTGGGACGCGGCGGCGGCGCTGGCCACGGTGCCGTACAGGACCCAGCAGTCATAATCGGCCTGGGCGCGGGCGGCCTGTTCCGGGAACTGGTCCTTGCCGGCGGCCACGGACCGCACCAGGCGGGCGCGCAGGGTGGTCTGGGCGGGGCCGGTCGCGGCTTCGGCTTCCGGCTCGGTGCCGCCATTGGCGAGGTCGGCCTTGGCGGTGAAGGCCTTGGACAACAGGTCGCTGGAACTTTCGCTGTCCGAGAAGGGGTTGAGCGAGGAGAAGAAACCACCACTGTCTTCGGCCGGTTCGGCGGGCAGGGCGGCGGCCTGGGCGGAAAGATCGCCATAATCCTTGGCCAAAGCCTGGGTGAAGGGCGTGCCGGCGCCGACATCCTCGGCATCGTCGCTGGAACAGGCGGCAAGGCCCAGGGCCAGGACGCCGGCAGCGGCAAGCACGGTCAGGCGGCGGCCGTGACCGCGAGAAATCATCGGAAAGCGCATATTATTAAGTCCCCACGAGGCGGCGTGTGTTTTCGGGCCCCAGCCCTGCTCCGTGCCGCAAATTTTACCCGCCTTTCCTATAGCGCGGCGTGCAGAAGCGAAAAAGGCCCCTGTTTCAAAATGGTTGGCCGCCCCCGGGACCGGCAAAACCGGCCTGTTGTACGAAAAAGGCCATTTCTCGGCCCGTTCGGGGCGCCCGGTAACCTCCTGTTGACCCTGACGGCGGTATGAAAGCGGGGAAACATTAACAGTTGGGCGGCCCCATGGAGGGCTTGACGATGTCGATGAAGGACGCCGAACCGGTCGTCGACAAGGCGGGCGCCGAGCGCCGCCGCTTTCGCCGTGTCCGCGTCGACCTGCCGGGCCGGCTGTTCATCCCCTCCGATGCCCGCGAGGCGCGCTGCACCATTTCGGACCTTTCGCCCGGCGGCGCCGCCATCGTCTGCGAGATCATCCCCGATGCCGGCACGCCGGTCGTGTTGTATGTCGACGGCTTCGGCCGCTTCGAAGGCAATGTGGTACGCCGCGACGGGTCCGGCTTCGGCATCGCCTTTGTCTGCACCCCATCCAAGCGCGAACGCACCGCCGAGCAGCTCATCCTGTTCCTGAACAAGACCCTGGTGGATGACAGCGTGGTGCGACGTCACGAGCGCTCCAACCAGAAGGGCTTCGCCAAATTTACCCGTGCCGACGGCCAGATCGTGCAATGCGAAGTGATGGATATCTCGGTCGGCGGCGTGTCGCTGAAGACCGACATCAAGCCGCCGATCGGCGAGTTCGTGCTGATCGCCCAGATCGCCGGCCGGGTGGCGCGCCATCATATCGACGGCATCGGCATCGAGTTCGTCGGGCAGGAAAAAACCGCCGACGTGCCGGTGCATCAGATCAACGTGGTTCGCTAGCGCCTCGCATTCGCGGGAACCATCTCTCTCAAAATGTCGCGCGCGATTGTACGATAAAGCCTATATTGCGGCCTCATTTGCATCATGTTTTGGGGGCCGGTATGAAGGCCCATGAACTGCGCCAGCTTCCTTCGGATTGACAGCGGGCATTCAATATTCTTGCGGCGGTCCTTTTCATGACCGACACGTTATTGCCTGGCCAAAAGATCGACCTGACCAATTGCGAGCGCGAGCCCATTCATGTGCTCGGCAATATCCAGCCTTTCGGCTTTCTGATCGCCGTCACCGCCGACTGGATGATTGCGCGCGCCAGCGCCAACCTGCAGGCGTATGCGGGGCTGGCGCCCGGCGCCGCGCTAGGCCGCCCGCTGATCGAAATCTTTTCCGAAAAAGCGGTGCACGCCATCCGCAACCGCGTCACCCTGCTGCGCGGGGTGGATGCGGTGGAACTATTGTTCAGCCTTTCCTTGACGCCGGGCGGTGCGCCATTCGACGTGGCGGTGCATTTCTCGGGCCCCCTGGTGGTGATCGAGGCCGAGCCCGCCGTGGTGGAAGAAATGGAAGCTTCCGCCATGGTGCGCGCCATGGTCGCGCGCGTCGGCCAAGCCGACAGCTTCGCCGCCTTCCTGCGCGAAGGGGCCCGCCAGGTGCGCGCCCTGACCGGCTTCGACCGGGTGAAGGTCTATCGCTTCGACGAACAGGGCTCGGGCGAGGTGGTCGCCGAAGCCCTCAAGCCTGGCGTGGACAGCTTTTTGGGCATGCACTATCCGGCCTCCGACATCCCGCCTCAGGCGCGCAAGCTTTACCTGCGCAATATTTTCCGCGTCATCTCCGATATCCATAGCGTGCCGGTGCAGGTAGCGCCGGCGCTGGACGCCAAAGGCCAGCCGCTGGACCTGTCGCTGTCGGTGCTGCGCGCGGTGTCGCCCATCCATATCGAGTATCTCAAGAATATGGGGGTGGACGCCTCGCTCTCCATTTCCATTATCGCCGACGGCAAATTGTGGGGCCTGTTCGCCTGCCACCATTACAGCCCGCG
>JACCXK010000045.1 GCA_013697055.1 Alphaproteobacteria bacterium | reverse complement strand
GCGCTGGTGGCTTCGTCGAAGATAATGATACGCGGCTGGCGCAGAAGCGCGCGGGCGATGGAGATGCGCTGCTTCTGTCCGCCCGACAGGTTGACGGCGCCTTCCTCCAGGTCGGTGTCGTAACGCTTGGGGAGCTGCTGGATGAACTCATCGGCCCCGGCCATGCGCGCCGCCCGCACCACATCCTCATAGGCGGCGGTGGGCTGGCCCATGCGGATATTGTCTTTGATGGAACCGCGGAACAGGAAAGGCTCCTGCGGCACCACGCCGTTCTGGCTGCGCAGGTAGCCCAGGTCGATATCGCGGATATTGTGGCCGTCGATGCGGATGGCGCCTTCGGTGATGGGATGCAGGCCCTGCAGCAGCGCCGACAAGGTGGTCTTGCCCGAACCGCTGCGGCCCACGATGCCGATCATGGCGCCGGCCGGAATTTTCAGCGACACGTCTTTCAGGGCAGGCTTTTCGGTGCCGGGATAGCGGAAGGTTACCTTGTCGAACTCGATGTTGCCGGCGATGGGCGGCGTCAGGCCGCGCTGGCCGCTGTTTTCGCCCGGGCGATTCATGATCTCGCCCAGCATCTCCACCGACATCATGACTTCCTGGTAGTTGTTGAGCAGGCCGATCAGTTGCAGCACCGGCGAGATGACGCGGCCGGCCAGCATGTTGAAGGCCACCAGCCCGCCCACGGTGAGCGCATTGCCGAACACCAGGAAGGCGCCGACACAGACGATGGTGACGGTGAGGGCCTTTTCGATGAAGGACGACAGGGTGTTGGCGGCCAGGCTGATCTTGCTCACCTGGACATAGGTGTTCACCGAGTCGGCGGCGGCATTGTCCCAGGCCTCCTCGCGGCGCGGCTCGAGATTCAGCGACTTGACGGTGCGCATGCCATGGACGCTTTCCACCAGCAGCGACTGGCGGGTGGCCTCTGCCTGATAGAGATGGCGCAGCCGGGTGCGATAGGGCTTCAGCATAGCGGCGATCAGGCCGCCCAGAATCGCGGTCACCCCCAGCACCACCAGGGTGAGGATGGGCGAATACCACAGCATCAGCGGCAGGAAGACCAGCAAGGCCGGCAGGTCGAGCAAGGTGCCTAGCAGGCGCCCGGTGAGAAATTCGCGGATCTGGGTGCCCTGCTGCATATGCTTGGTGACGACGCCGGCGCGGCTGGTGTCGAAATAGCTGATGGGCAGGTTCATCAGGTGGCGGAAGGTGGTGCGGGCCAGGCGGATATCGATGCGGCTGGCGGTGCGCAATACGAAATAGCCGCGCAGCCAGCTGAAAGTGGCGTCGAACAGGATGGCCAGCACCACGCCGATGCCGATCACCACCAAAGTCGCGTCGCTGAGATAGACCAGCACGCGGTCGATCACGATCTGGAAGAAGATCGGCACCGCCAGGGCCAGCACATGCATGGCCAGCGCCGCGATGATCACGTTGCGCAACAGGGCGCGCTGTTTCCAGAATTCGGGACCGAACCAGGACAGGCCGAAGCGGCGGCCTTCCTCGCCCAGCTTGTAGACGCGCTTGAGCAGGATGATCTCGCCCGTCCAATATTCCAGGAACTTGTCCTTGGCCACCGGGAACAGGTTGGCCTGGGGCATTTTGGGATTGAACAGGATGACCTGGTCGGGACCTGCGGCTTCGCCGACCTTCAGCACCACGAAATAGCCGCCATTCTCCAGACGCACCAGGAAGGGCGCCAGCTTCTGCAGCTTGGCGAGATATTTCCAGTTGGTGCGCTCGACACTGGCCTTCAGGCCTTCGGCGCGGGCGATGCGCACCAGTTCCTGGGAGTCGGGCTCGCGCTCCTTGACATATTTGTGGGTGAGCTGTTGCAGGCTCCAGTCGAGCTGATAATGCCGCGCCACCGCCGACAGCGCGCGGATGCCGCTGTCGTGGCTGTCGGCCGGCGGTCCTTGCGGCGCGCCGGGCTTGGGTTCGCGGGAAGTGTCCACGTCGCTCACGGGAAAGGCGGCTTCGGAGGTTGGGGTGGTTCATCCGGCGCGGCGGGAAAGAGTGGGCCGGTGACATAAGGCGGCGCGCCGCGCGGCGCGGTGGGCACGGGTTGCAGATTGGGCTTTGGCGCGGCGGCGGGCTGTGGCGCGGGGGGCTGGGGCGCCGGGGCCTGGGCTGCGGCTTGCTGCCCGTGTGCGCGAGTCAGTTGCTGCACAATCTCCACGACCTTCTCGGCGGAGCGCAGGAAGGCATCGGTCCCCATCACGATACGCTGGGTGAAGACCTGGCGCGGACGGCCGTTGGCATCTGTCTCATTTGGGGAATAGGTGACCATATCGAGACGCACGACCCCGCCGATCACGGTGATCCTGCCGATCCCATCGGTGAAAAGCTGCGGTTCCATCGGTTCTTGCGCCTCAAACGGCATTATTCCGCCTCCATCGCTTCAAGAAGCAGGCCAGCAGGCTCAAGGTTAACGCTGTGGCTTTAGTTGGCAACCGTGCGGCGGATCTGGGGTTTGGCCTTGATGGGGAAGGTCGCCGCCAGGAATTGAGTCACCTGCGTCATGGCCTTGGCCACCGTGGCGGCATCGGGCGCATCCTTGCGAAAGAACTGGTGCCCCACCTCCGGATAGATCGCGATCTGGGCCGGCACGCCCTTCTGCTTCAGCGTGTCGTAAAGTTTTTGCGCCTGCCTGGGCGACACTTCGGTATCGGCGGCGCCGTGCTGGATCAAAAAGGGTGGCGCGTTCTCCGAGACAAAAGTCAGGGGCGAGGCCAGCCGCGTCACGCCGGGCTCGCAGGCGGCCGGTTCGCAGCCCAGGTAACGTCCTTCCGCGGTGGTGCCGGCCGAGGCGGACTTGAAGCCTTCCGTCGCGGGTTGGCCATTGTCGCCCGCCAGGGCAGCAAGATCGGTGGGGCCATACCAGTCGATCACCGCTTCGGCGCAATCGCTGGGCGCGTCGCGGCCGACTTCGCCATCCGGCTCAAAGCGCATCACGCCGCAGGTGACGCCGGCCATCGCCGCCAGCTGGCCGCCGCTTGAGGCGCCCCACACCGCCAGCCGGGTGGGATCGCCGTTGAAGGCGCCGGCATGGCCACGCATCCAGCGGATGGCGGATTTGACGTCCTGCAACGCGGCGGGAAAACGCGCTTCCTGCGACAGGCGGTAATTGATGCTGGCCACGACATAGCCTTGCGCCGCCAGGCTCGCAAGGGCGCGCGGGAAATCGGTGAAAGCGTGGGACGTGCGCGAGTCGCCATTGTTCCAGCTTTCGCCATGGACAAAGACCACCATTGGGAGGGGCATCGGCGCAGGCACGGCCAGCGGGCGTGGACTGTAGAGATCCAGGGTCAGGGGCCGGAAGCCGGGCAGGGTGGCATAGGCAATGTCGAACTGTGCCGTGACGCCATCGGCGAACGGCATCGGCGGCGGCTGGTATTGCGGCCGGGGCAGCGGCGCGTGCGGTGGTTCGGGCACGGGCTGTGACACCGGCTGCGCCACCGGCTCCGCCAGGGTGGTGCGGATCTCCGGCCGGGGGACCGGCACAGGGGCTTCGGCCAAGGATTCCTTAAGCGTGGTGCGGACCAACGGAAGGGAGCGGGCATCCGCCGGGGCGTTGGCGGGCGCGGTTTTGGGCGCGGGCGCGAAAAGCTTGGGTGCCTCCTGGGCCAGGGCAAGGCTTGGCACCAGGCCGAACGCCAGACCTCCCAACCCGGCCAAGAGCCACCGCATGGCGTTTCCCTCGAATCGCAGGCGACACCTTACAATAAGGACCCCCATCTCCACGAAATCGGGCTTTTGCGGCCTCTCACCGGCAGACAAACAGCCGGATTTCTGCTGGAGTGGCTGCGTTACAGAATATTCATAACAGGGGAGATCACCATGAAGACAAAGCAGCTTTTGCTGGCCGGGTTCGCCGCCGCGACCCTGACTTCCACACCCTCTACAATGTCAGCCAGCGCCCAGGTTCAGCCCAACGCGCCGGCCTTCGCGCCGGGCACTTTTCCGGCCATGCCCAGCAAGCCGACCCGCACCGGCAAGCATCTCAACCGCATCATCGACATGTGGCTGAAGGGCCAGCCCGTCTATTACGCCCAGCTCGAAGCCGCCGGCTATGAAGACGGCAAGCGCATGGCCAACACCAAGGCCGACTACATCACCTATGAGATGGAGCATGGCGCGCTGGACTTTCATGAGCTGCGCGAATTCATGCGCGGGCTGAAGGAAGTCGGCACCCGCACCGGCCATCCCACCGTGCCGGTGATCGTGACCTTGCCCATCCAGGGCACCGCCGATGTGGTGCGCGCCAATGCCTGGATGATCCAGCAGGCGCTGGCGGCGGGTGCGCACGGCATCCTGCTGTGCAATGCCGAAAGCCCCGAAGCGGCCAAGATCATGGTCGAGGCCTCGCGCTATCCCTTTGCACCGGTGGTGCCGGGATTGAACCAGGGCTTCCGCGGCAATGGCAGCCAGGCCTATGCCTCCAAGATCTGGGGCCTGACGCCGGCGGAATATCTGCAGCGCGCCGAACCCTGGCCGCTCAATCCCGATGGCGAGATCATCCTGGGGGTGAAGATCGAAAATCCCCGCGCCGACGCCAATGTGGAATCCACCGTGCGGGTGCCGGGCATCGCCTTTGCCGAATGGGGTCCGGGCGACCATGGCTTCTATCTGGTGGGCAATCCCGCCACCGCGGGCGGCCGCGGCGACATGGCGCCCAACATGGTGGCGGTACGCCGGCGCGTGCTGGACGCCACCAAGGCGGCGAACATCAAGTTCCTCAATGCCTGCAACGAAGCCAATGTCATCGACCAGCTCAAGGATGGGGTGATGATCTGCACCGGCGGTGACAGCCCGGCGGCGGACAAGGGCCGCGCCTTCACCAAGCGTACCGATCAGTTCTAAATTCGGGCCGGGTCTGATCACCCGGCCCTTCGCTTACGCTCAGGGCGTTCGCCGCTCCAAACGATCCGCTGGATCGTTTGGTTCGCCGCGCTTGGCGCGGCTAACCGCGGCTCACCCCCGCATTTCAAGGCGCGGGGGGCATGCATTCCGGGGATAGCCGCCATACCGCCGCCGCGCGCCCCTTTGGCCGGGGCATTCCTATCTCTTTAGGCGAAAGAGAGAGGGTGCCATGCGTCAAATTTCTGCCCATGCCGATTACCGTCACGAAGACTATTTCTTCGCCCGTACCCAGTCCCGCGCCATGAGCGCCCGGGAATGGGAGCATAGCGACAAGCCGTTGCAGTCCTGGTCGGATCATCTGTATCCCGCCCTGGCCGCTGCCGGCGCCGTCGTCGCGGTGCTGGAGATTTTGCACTAGTCGCTGTCCTTGCGGCGCTGCGCCTGTGGCATTAGATTTTGCCCAGGGGCGAGTGAGAGACGGATACAGCGCATGCGCCTCGATGATCTTCGACCCTCCGACAATGTGGATGACCGCCGCGGCGAGGATTATGGCGGCGGTGGCGGCGGCTTTGGGCCGCGCATGGTGTTCGGCGGTGGCGGGCTGGGGCTTGTCGTCATTCTGATCTCGCTGTTCTTCGGGGTGGACCCATCGCAGCTTCTGAATGGCGGGGCGCCTGCGCCCGAACGCCAGGTCCGGCATGAGACCGGCCCGCGCGCCGATGACGCCGATTATGAATTCGCCCGCAAGATCATCGGCTCGGCCGAGGATGTCTGGTCCCCGCTGATGCAGGCGCAAGGCGCGCGCTTCACGCCTGCCACCTTCACCGCCTATGACGAGGCCACGTCGACCGGCTGCGGCACCGGTCAGTCTTCCGCCGGACCGTTTTATTGCCCGGGTGACCAGCACATCTATCTGGACTTGGCGTTCTTCAGCGAACTCAGCCAGCGGTTCGGGGCGCCGGGCCAGTTCGCCCGCGCCTATGTCATCGCCCATGAATATGGTCATCACATCCAGAACCTGATGGGCGTCATGGACCGTCGCGGCATGGGCTCTTACGGCCCGCAGCGCGGCGCCGACAGCGACTCGGTGCGCACCGAACTGCAGGCGGATTGTTATGCCGGTGTTTGGGCGTTTCATGCCAACCAGCAATCCCGCATGATCGAGAGCGGCGATGTCGAAGGCGCGATCAAGGCGGCGTCCGGTGTGGGCGACGA
>JACCXK010000235.1 GCA_013697055.1 Alphaproteobacteria bacterium | reverse complement strand
CATTTGGGCAGCCTGTCGCCCTGGAAAAATCTGACGGGCCGAAGCCCGCCGCGACTGCGGTGGTGGCTGCTCCCATGCCCAAGCTGCGCCCCAGCCGCTTCGGCCGGATTGCGGGTGTGGGTGGCGTACTTCTGGCCCTGTTCTGGATTGGGGTCTCCAGCGCCTTCATCTGGGGTTTCCTGGGACCACAGGGCCTGCTGAATCTGACCTTGGCTGCCAAGGCGGCGTTTGCCTCCGGCGTGTTCTTGCCGCCCTTCCTGTTCCTGGCCATGGCCGCCGCCCTGGCGCGCAGCGCCGCCATGACCGATGCCACCCGCGCCTTGATGGTGGCCAGCGAACGCCTGTTCGCCGCGGACGAAACCACCGCCAACAATGCTGCCCGTCTGGCGCGTGTTGTGCGCCGCGAACTGGACGGTCTCAACACCGGGCTCGATGCCGCCTTCCAGCGCATGCGCACCATGGAAGCGGTGCTGGAAAAGCAGATTTCCACGTTGGACGATGCCGGCGCCCGCGCGGCGGTGCGCAGCGACACTATCGCCACCCGCCTAAACCAGGAAAGCGCCCGCATCGAATCCCTGGGCGACCATCTGAACGAAGCGGCGGGCCGCGCCGGCGAAAGCATGGCGGGCCGCACCGCCCAGTTGAAGGCCATGATGGAATCGGTGCTGGAAAAGCAGATTTCCGCCCTGGACGATGCCGGTGCCCGCGCGGCGGTACGCGGCGATACCATCGCCGCCCGCCTGAACCAGGAAAGCGCGCGCATTGAATCCCTGGGCGATCATTTGAACGAAGCGGCGGGCCGCGCCGGTGAAAGCATGGCGGGCCGCACGGCCCAGCTCAAGGCGATGATGGAATCGGCCGAAGGCACCTTGAAAATGGCGACCCAGTCGCTGGACGTGCAGTCGGCGGGTTTCCGCTCGGCCATCACCCAGGCGGCGGAAGCGCCGCTGGAAGCGGCAAAGTCGCTGGAAGCCCAGGCGGCGCGCATCGAGCAAGTCTCTGACACTGCGATGGGCCGCGCCGAATTCGTGCTGGCGCGCCAGGAAAAGCATCGCGCCCAGATGGGCGAGCTGGTGCAGAAGCTGAAAGAGGAAAGCGAGGTTTTCGAAACCGCACTCTCCAGCCAGCGCACCGGCATGGAAAACGCGATCCAGGCGCTGAAAGGCGAATCGCGGAAGTTCGAGATGGTCACTGGCGATGCCGAACGGCATCTGGAACTGATCATGGCCAATGCCGCCAGCCGCGCCGGCCAGCTCACCAGCGCTTTTGCACACGAGGCTGAACGGCTGAAGGAAAGCGGTGAAGCGGCCAGCGCCGTGCTGGCGAGCTTGTCCGCCGCCTTGAAGGACGCGGGCACGGGCGCGCAAACCCTGATCGGGGAAAGCGCCGCCCAGGCCAAGCATGATGCGCGCCTGCTGGTGGGCGAAGCGATGGCCGAATGCGACCGCTTGCTGCGCGCCAGCGGCGAGATGAGCGCGGAGGCCGGCAAGATCCGCAGCCTGTTGTCGGAAACCACCAAGGAAGTCGAAAAGCATTTGATCCGCCTGCCAGGCCTGGCGCAGGAGGAAGCCCGTCGGGTGCGCCAGATGATGGCGTCGGAGACCGAACAGATCCTGGACCTGTCGGCGCGCACCATGTCCACGCTTCATGCGCGCTCCACAGCCAAGGTGACGCCGCCCGATCTGGGCGGGCCGATGAAGCCGGCGGTGGAAGCCGAAGCCGATGGCCTCAAGGGATTGGCGCGCAAGCTGACCACCCGCAAGGTGACCGAGAAAAGCGCACCTGGCGGCAAGGCCTGGGAAATGAAAACCCTGTTGGCGGCGGCCGAGCAGGAAAGCGAAGTCCGCCTGCCACGCTTTGACAAGGCCGAAAAACAGCAGATGGATACCGCCGCGATCCTGGGGGCGTTGCAACTGGCGCTGGCCGACATGGCGATTGATCTGTCGGCGCTGGACGAGACCCAGCCTGGCGACGAGGACTGGAAGCGTTACCTGGCGGGCGACCGCGCGGTGTTCGCGCGGCGGCTGTCGGGCACGATTGACGATTCCGCGGTGGACCGCATCACCAACCTGTATCGCGACGACAAGCGTTTCCACAACGCGGCCGACGCCTATCTGGCGGAGTTCGAAACCCTGCTGGCGCGCGCGCGCGAGGGCGATGGCGGCGGCTTGCTGACGTCGACCCTGCTGTCGGCGGATACCGGCAAGGTGTATCTGACCATCGCTTATGCTTTGGGTCGACTCTAGGTCGACCCAAAGCATAAGTTGTTTTTGGTCGCTCCCGCTTTCGCGGACGCTCCTGCGTTGGGGCGGCTTTAGGAAAGACAAAAGATGCGCGGCACGATCTGGGGCTTGCTGGCTAGCTGTCTTCTGCTTCCGGCAGCTGCGCCCTTCGCGGCCCCCGCGTCCTACGATCTGGTCATCCTGCATGGTCGGGTGATGGACCCTGAGACCGGCGCCGACCGCATTGCCAATGTCGGCGTGCGTGCGGGAAAGATCGCGGCGATCTCTGACGACGCGCTGCAGGGCGCCCGCACCATCGACGCCAAGGGCCTGGTGGTGGCGCCGGGCTTCATAGACCTGCACTCTCACGCCCAATATGCCTTCGGCTATGACCAGCAGGCGCAGGATGGGGTCACCACATCGCTGGAGCTGGAGGAAGGCGTCTATCCCATCGCGCCTTTCTATGCCGTGCGGCAGGGCAAGACCCGCATCAACTTCGGTGCCAGTGTCGGCCTGCAAAGCATCCGGGTGAAGATCAAGACCGGCATCGACGAGGAGGGCAGCCTGGATGCGCCCTTCAACAGCTGGGGCAAGATCCTGCCGCGCAAGGCCGAATGGGCCGAACAAAAGCTGTCGCCGGCGGAACGCGAACGCGAGCGCGCCATGTTTGCCGAAGGCTTCGCCGCCGGAGGCCTGGGTATCGGCGTGCTGTCCGAATATCTGCCCGGCGCCGGGCGCGACGAAATCTATCTGCTGATGAAGGAAGCGGGCCGGTTGCATGCGCCGGTCTTCGTCCATGCCCGGGCGGCGGCGCTGGCCGATGCCGATAACCTGATGACCCCGGTGCAGGAACTGATTGCCGATGCCGCCGCCACCGGCGCGCCGGTGCATCTGTGCCACATCGGTTCCAAGGCGCTCAGCGCCATCGGCATGGTGCTGGACATGATCGACGGCGCGCACAGCCGCGGCGTGGACGTCACCACCGAAGTCTATCCCTATGACGCCTCCTCCACCGCCATCGGCAGCGCCCTGTTCAATCCGGGCTGGCAGGAGCGGCTGGCGGCGAAATATGAAGACATCGAATGGCCGCCCACCGGCGAGCGGCTGAACGCCGAAAGCTTCGCCCGTTACCGCGCGCAGCAGCCGGGCATGGCGATCGTCAATCACCGCATCCCGGAGAGCACCGTCACCGCGGCGGTCGCCCATCCCGGCGTGATGATCGCCTCCGATGCCATCGTCTATATCGAAGGCAAGGGCCATCCGCGCGCCACCGGCACCTTTGCACGGGTGCTGGGCGTGTATGTGCGCGAGAAACATGCCCTCAGCCTGATGGATGCGCTGGGCAAGATGACCTACTTGCCGGCGCATCGGCTGGAAGCGATTTCGCCGGCGATGCATCGCAAGGGCCGGGTCCAAGTCGGGGCCGATGCCGACCTGACCCTGTTCGATCCCATGACCGTGACGGACCGCGCCACCTATCAAAGCCCGACCCTGACCTCGGCCGGCATTCCTTATGTGATCGTGGGCGGGGTGCCGGTGGTGGATCGCGGCAAGATCGTGCCGGCCGCCTATCCCGGCAAGGGCGTCAAGTCAGGCGCTTGAGCCGCGCTGCGTAAAAGCCATCCATGCCGCCGGGCAGATAACAGGGCAGGGTGCGCAGGTCGCCGTCCGGCGTGATCCAGTCGGCACGACCGAACACTTCCTCCGCCGTGATGGGCGCCCTCGAAAATTCGGGATGACCGGAGAGGAAAGCGGCGATCTGCTCTTCGCCTTCCTCGCGCTCCAGCGAGCACACTGCAAACACCAAAGTGCCGCCGTGCGCGACAAGCCGTGAGCCGCTTTCGAGGATTTCATAGGCCTCGCCGGCCGAGACGGTGACGTCGGCCGCGCCCTTGATCCAGGGCAGGTCGGGATGGCGGCGGATGGTGCCGGTGGCGGTGCAGGGCGCGTCGATCAGGACAAAGGACGCGCTGCCTTCAAAATCGCGCGCATCGGCCAGGACCACCTCAGCATTCAACTTGGTGCGCTCCAAGTTTTCGCGAATGCGTTCGGCGCGTGTCGCATCGATTTCGACAGCGGTCACGTTGGCACCACGCGCCGCAAGTTGCATTGTCTTGCCGCCGGGGGCGGCGCAAAGATCGATCACGCTGTGGCCCGCGACATCGCCCAACAGCAGCGCAGGCAGGGCGGCGGCAGCGTCCTGCACCCACCAGGCGCCTTCGGCGAAACCGGGCAGCGTGTCGATGCGCTCCGGGTCACTAAGCCGGCGCACAGGTCCAAACAACGCTTCGCTGGGCGGAAATGCGGCATCGGTGGATTTCAGCACGATGTCCACTGGTGCGGCCGTTTGATGGGCGCGAGCAACGGCGCGCGCGGTGCCCGCGCCATACTGCGC
>JACCXK010000208.1 GCA_013697055.1 Alphaproteobacteria bacterium | reverse complement strand
TCGCGCCGCCCGTCTCCGCCAGCACCTTCGTAATGGCCGCCGTCAACGACGTCTTGCCGTGGTCAACATGGCCAATCGTGCCGATGTTGCAGTGCGGCTTGTTACGTTCAAACTTTGCTTTACCCATTTTTCTTCTCTCTCGTCTCTAATCGGCTCTCGCCGTCTCGTATCTAGTCGGCTTTCGCCGTTCTCCAAATTCTGGAGCGGGTAGAGGGAATCGAACCCTCGTCATCAGCTTGGAAGGCTGTTGCTCTACCATTGAGCTACACCCGCCTCATTCGACTTCCTTCTCAACGCGTCGTTCACTCTCAACATCTGCGCCCGTTGCCGGGGCGGACAAAAGATGGTGGAGGGAGGTGGATTCGAACCACCGTAGACGTAGTCAACGGATTTACAGTCCGTCCCCTTTAGCCACTCGGGCATCCCTCCGGATAATTTTCCCAACATGGTCAATGGGTTAGAAACCCAATTGCCGGCCGGCGCGTCTGCTTTCGCCCGTGTCGTTGCGAACGGGCGAAAAAAATACCTCCAGAAAGGTGTGGCTGCGGATCGCGGGTTATTGGTCAACAGGGGCTGACTGTCAATAGTCCTTTTCCCAAGGAAATCCCGGTTTTTCCCAAGGGTTTGAGGAGGGGTTTGGCCAAGGATTGGAGGTGGCGTGCTTTACCCACGCCCCCACTTCTTTATAAGCGCGCCATGAGCCCCAAAGATTTCCGCAAGGACCGCCGTCATTTTTATCCCAAACCGGCCGGAAAAGGCGCGGAAAAGCCGGGCCGGCCGGCCGGAAAGCCGCCCAGCCGGCGCGAAGGCGGTGGCGAATGGCTTTATGGCCTCCATGCCGTTCAGGCCGCCCTGGCCAACCCCGACCGCAAACTGGGCCGGGCGGCTGTGACCCCCCGGGCCATCGAAACCATTGGAAAAAAGCTCCTGAGCCGGGTTCCGTTCGAAACCTTGGAACCCGGGGCGATTGACCGGCTGCTCCCCCCCGGGGCGGTACACCAGGGGGCGGCGCTGGAAGCCTGGCCCCTCAAATCCCGCGCGCTGGAAGAGGTTATTGCCGCAGCCGGCACCGAAACCCGCCGCATCGTGCTGGTGCTGGACCAGCTGTCCGACCCTCACAATGTCGGCGCCATCCTGCGCACCGCGGCCGCCTTCCATGTCGCCGCCGTGGTGGTGCAGGACCGCCATGCCCCGCCCCAGTCGGGCGCCCTGGCCAAGGCGGCATCGGGCGCGCTGGACATGGTGCCTTACGTTGAGGTGGTGAACATCGCCCGCGCCCTGGACCAGTTGGCCGAGATGGGCTTCTGGCGGATCGCGCTGGCGGGCGACGGCGAGACCAGCCTGGCTGACGCGGTGCCGCCCGGCGACGTGGCGCTGGTGCTGGGATCGGAAGGCGACGGCATCCGCCGTTTGGTCCGGGAGCATTGCGAAGTGTCCGCCCTGATCCGGATTTCCAAGACCATGGAGAGCCTCAACGTCTCCAATGCCGCGGCGATCGCGCTTTACGAGTTGCGGCGCCCCTAGAGGCAAAGGGAACTTCCCAATCTTCAAACAGTTACCTCCCCAGCACGACTTGGGAGGTTTGCATGCGTTCAGTTCTTCTTTGGGCCGTCGGCATTCCGCTGCCGATCATCCTGCTTCTCTGGCTGTTCACCGGCCACGCCTGACAATTTCTCCCCCGCGCGCGGGGGAGATGCCTGTAGCAGCGCTTGCGATGCGAAGGGCAGAGGGGAAATTAAAAAAGCGAAGCGACGATATTCTCGCCGCCATAATCTTCGATATCCACCAACACGCGATAGCCGTCGGTCATTTTCAAACGACCAGCGGCATCGTGCATGAACGCGCCCCGGTTGCTCATGGTCTGGGTGGCGGGATTGTAGGAAAAGCGCGGCGCCGGCCCACGATAATCGGCACGGATCAGTTGATAGAGGGTGGCGGCATTCTGCGGTGACAGGTGCACGCAGCCGGCGCTGGCGCGGCGGCCCAGCCGCGCGACGTCGTCGCCGGTGGCGGCATGGATGGCGAGCCCCGTCTGCAAACCCTCGCGTTCCCAGCTGAAGAACAGCGAATGGGGCATGTCCTGGTCCCAGCTTGCCGAGTGATAGGCCCGGTACATGCGATCGGGATCAATCTGGTAATAGCCGGCGGGTGTGGCGGTAAAGGAGCGCACCCCGCGCGGGGTGACCTCATTCTGCTCGCGGCCAGTCGAGGCGGCCCAGTCATACAGCAGGTTCAACTCGCCGGTCCGCGTCTTGCGAAACACATACATGCGCTGCGCCAGCGGCCCGCGCTCGGCCTTGCTGATATAGAGGAACAGGTCGAAGCCCTGCAGCATTTCCGGCGTCAATTGCGCGCGCAGCCGGATGGCCACGGCAGTGGCGCGATCGTTGATCGGCGCATCCAGCGGTGGCGGCATCGGAATGAACGGCAGGTCATTGCGCGCAATGTCGATATCGGGCGGCGCCCTGTTCGGAATACGCGGCTCGGCCATTTGCGGCACCGGCGGCTCGGGTAGCGGCGGCACCGGCGCGGATTCCGGCGACAGATCCGGCAGGATGGTGATGGAAACGCTCGCGCCCGAATTCGACGCAGCGACCCGATCTTCCGGCGGCGTCAAAGTCAGGCGCACAACATGGGACGGCGGGTCCAGCCGCAGCATCCGATTGAGTGCATCCTGCGTCATCTGCAGCAGGACCTCCGCACCCGTCCGGTTTGGACCCTGCGAATTCGCCGCCAAGGTCGCGGCCATGACAAAGACCGACGCCGAAGCGAGGGTGGAAAGAGCCAGAATCCGGAGGGCAGACATGACAACCAGGAGCGCGCGCGACACCCGACTATAGCGAACGCAAAAACAACTGTCCCGTTTTGGAACACCGCCCGTATGGTTAATCGCGCTGTTGGCTAATTCTCGCCGAATTTTTTGGATCTGGCCCAACCGTGCGGGACAATACGCCCGGCCTGGGCGCGCTCGCCCTTCCAGTCCTTGAGGTCGGACGGCTCGAACAGCTTGTTGTTCTCGTCTTTCAGGCCGGCCTTCCAGGTGAAGGTGGTGGCGTCGAGCAGCCCGCCATCCTTGTAACGCTGCAGATAGACCCCCTGCCCGCGGCCCAGCTCCGGCACTTCGTCGCTTCTGAAGATCAGCAGCTTGCGGTTGTCGCCCACCACCGCGACGGAGTCGCCGGCGGCGGGACGGCAGGACACCGCCTCGACGCCCGGCTTCACATTCATCACCGACTTGCCCTTCTTGGTCATCGCCACGGCATCGTCCTCATTGGTGATGAAGCCGTGCCCCGACGTCGCCGCGACCAGCAATTTTCTGCCCGGCACATGCACGAACATGGTGACGATGTCGGCTTCGGGCGGCAGGTCGATGAAGGTGCGTATGGCCTCGCCATTGCCGCGCCCGCCCGGCAGCTTGGCGCCGTCCAGGGTGAAGAAGCGGCCATCGGTGGCCAGCAGCATGATCTGGTCGGTGGTGTGGGCATTGAACCAGAAACGGGCGCGGTCGCCTTCGCGATACTTGTCGTCCTTGGATTGTTCCTTGTGACCCGTCAGCGCCCTGAGCCAACCCTTGGCGGAGCAGACCACGGTGATGGGCTCACGCTCGATCCTGTTGGCGCGTTCCTCGACATGTTCGGCCAGCGCCGTCATCTCCGCCACTTCGGCGGCCTTGGCGATCTCGGTGCGGCGCCTGCCGAGCGCAGTCTTCTGGCCGAACTTGGCGTCGACCTCTCTCAGTTCCTCAATCAGCTTTTCGGATTTCAGCTTTTCCGAACCCATCAGCCTGGTCAGCTCTTTGCGCTCCTTGATCAGCGCAGCATGCTCGCCGCGGATTTCCATCTCCTCCAGCTTGCGCAAGGAGCGCAGCCGCATGTTGAGAATGGCGTCGGCCTGCACTTCGTTCAGGCTGAAGGCCTTCATCAGCTTGGGCTTGGGCTCATCCTCGGTGCGGATGATCTTGATGACCTTGTCCAGGTTCAAAAAGACGGCGAGATAGCCTTCCAGCACCTCCAGCCGCGCCCGGATTTTTTCCAATCGGAAAGCGGAACGCCGCTCCAGCACTTCGCGCCGGTGGGCGGCGAAGGCGGCCAGCACTTCTTTCAGGCCCATGACCTTGGGCACCAACCCCTTGTCCAGCACCGTCATGTTCAGCGGCAGCCGCGCTTCCAGGTCGGAGGCGCGGAACAGCTGCTCCATCAAGATTTCCGGCTCGACCGCACGGCTCTTGGGCGTCAGGACAATGCGGATGTCCTCGGCGCTTTCGTCGTGGATGTCATCCAGCAGCGGCAGCTTCTTCTGTTCCAGCAGTTCGGCGATGCGCTCGATCAGCTTGGACTTCTGCACCTGGTAGGGAATTTCGGTGACGACGATCTGCCAGGCGCCCCGCTGGCTCTCTTCTTTCTCCCAGCGCGCCCGCACCCGGAAGGAACCGCGCCCCGTCTTGTAAGACTCCGCAATGGATGCCGGATCCTCGACCAGCATGCCGCCAGTGGGAAAATCCGGACCACGCACGAATTTCAGCAGGCTGCGGTCCTGGAGACCCGGATTTTCAATCAGCGCGATGGTGGCGGCGCAGAGCTCGCCCAGATTGTGCGGCGGGATGGAGGTCGCCATGCCCACCGCGATGCCGTTGGAACCGTTGGCCAGCAGGTTGGGAAAGGCGGCCGGCAGCACCACCGGCTCCTGGGTTTCGCCGTCATAGGTGGTACGGAAATCGACCGCATCTTCGTCCAGCCCCGCCAGCAGCGCGGCGGCGGCTTCGGTCAGCCGGCTTTCGGTGTAGCGCATGGCGGCGGCGTTATCGCCATCGACATTGCCGAAATTGCCCTGCCCATCGACCAGCGGATAGCGCACGGAAAAATCCTGGGCCAGGCGCACCAGCGCGTCATAGATCGCCTGGTCGCCATGGGGATGAAACGAGCCCATCACATCGCCCACCACCTTGGCGGATTTCTTGAACGAGGTGCCGGGATCCAGCCGCAAGAGCCGCATGCCGAACAGGATGCGGCGATGCACCGGCTTCAGCCCATCGCGCACATCGGGCAGCGCCCGCTGGGTGATGGTGGACAAAGCATAGGCCAGGTAACGCTCGGCCAGCGCCTTGCTCAGGGGTTCGGAACGGATTTCGTCAGGAACGGCGACCATGTCGGATTTCTATTCTGATTCGCGCACGATAATGGCGTCCAACCGCAGCCGGGCGGGCGGCAGATCCTTGCCATGCGGCTTTAGCACACGTTCCAGCAGGAAATGGCCGGTCAGCGCCAGCCCCGCCGCGACTTCATCGGCATGGGCCTCTTCACTGTCATTGGCCAGCAGGAAGCCCGGCAACCGGAACAGCCGCCTGGCATAGATGCCCGCCGCATCGCGCGACACCGCACGACCCGTCTTGGGCGACACATAGGTCAGGTCATCCCTGGCGCCGGTGGCGGCGCATTCGCTGAGGTCCAGGCCGAAGCCCAGCGCCTCCAGCAGCCCCGCCTCCCAGCGCACATAAAGCGGCAGCCAATGGGCGGCATCGTCCGCCATCATCGCGTCCAGCAGGATTTCGCCGCCCGCGAACACGTTCGCATGGGCTTCGCGCTCCGGCATGGCGGCACTGGTGACGGCGGTGAAGGCGTTCAGCCCCGCCAGCGCGTCGCGGCTGTCCATCAGTTCCCCGGCGCGGGCC
>JACCXK010000199.1 GCA_013697055.1 Alphaproteobacteria bacterium | reverse complement strand
AAGTCTATGTCCCGTCCGACTCCACCCGCGACGCGCTCCTGGCCGATGGGCTCAAGAACAATTTCAAGCCTTGGCCGCGCGGCATCGAGACCGGTCGTTTCAACCCGGACAAGCGCAGCGCCGCCTGGCGGGCGCAGCACGGCATTGGCCATGATGAATTGATCGTACTGCACGTCTCGCGCCTGGTGCGGGAAAAGCGGCTGGACATGCTGACCGCCGCGCTGAACAAGATTGCCGTGCCGCATCGCGTTGTCATCGTGGGCGATGGCCCCGACCGCGGCTTTGTGAAGACGCAACTTCCCCATGCCATCTTCACCGGCTTCCTGGGCGGCGACGATCTCACCGCCGCCTATGCCTCGTCCGACATTTTCTTTTTCCCGAGCGACAGCGAAAGCTTCGGCAATGTCACCCTGGAAGCGATGGCGTCGGGCCTGCCATGCGTCTGCGCCGACGCCACCGGCAGCCGCTCGCTGGTGGTGGACGTGCAAACCGGCTTCCTGGCCCCGCCCGATGATGCAGCGGCATTTGCCCGCCATATCACCACCCTGATCCAGGACGCGGGCCTTCGGCACCGCATGGGACAGGCGGCGCGGGCCCGGGCTCTGACATTTTCCTGGGATGAGACACTGGCCCGGATGCTGGGCTATTATCGCGCGCTGCTTGCCGGGACTGCTTCGTGAGGATTGTCGATGTCTGCGAATTCTATTCGCCCACCGGGGGCGGCGTGCGGCGCTACATCAACCAGAAGCTGGCGCTGGCGGGCAAGTTCGGCCATGAGCTGACCATCATCGCGCCGGGCGCCTATACCCGCATGGAACAGGCCCATGGCGGCACCATCGCCTGGATCAAAAGCCCGCACCTGCCCTTCGACCGCAATTACCGCATGTTCTGGAACCACCAGCAGGTGTGGCGGACATTGGACAAGATCGCGCCCGACCTGGTGGAAGGCTCCTCGCCCTGGCGCGGCGGCTGGCTGGCGGCGCGCTGGCCCGGCAAGGCCGTGAAAGTATTCTTCATGCATGCCGATCCGGTGGCGGTCTATCCGCAGACCTTCCTGGGCGGATTGCTGGGGCCGGAACGGGTGGACCGGCTGTTCGGTTTCTTCTGGCGCTATCTCAACAGCCTCAACAGCAACTACGATGCCGCCATCGTCACCAACCCGGCGCTGAAGGAACGTTTCTCGGGTTTCGGGCTGGAGAATATCCAGGTCGCGCCTTTTGGCGTGGAGCGCAGCAAATTTTCACCGGACTTTTATGACGCCACGGCACGGCGCGAGATGCTGGCGACTTGCGGGCTCGATGCCGATGCCAAGCTGCTGATTGCGGTGGGCCGCCATCATCCGGAAAAGCGGCTGCGCACCATCATCCAGGCGGTCAGCAAGGCGCAGAAGCAGCGCAAGATCGGGCTTTATATCGCCGGCGACGGCTTCCTGCGCGCCTCGGTGGAACGCTGGGCGCTGAATGCCCAGAACGTCTATGTCGCCGGCCAGATCAACGATGCCGATCAGCTCGCCACGGTGATGGCGTCGGCCGATGCGCTGATCCACGGCTCGGCGGCGGAAACTTTTGGGCTGGTGCTGGCCGAAGCGCTGTGTTCCGGCACGCCGCTGATCATTCCCGACGCTGGCGCCTCGGCGACCTTTGCGGGCCCAGGCTATGCCGAAACCTATCGCACAGGCGATGCGGAAGATGCCGCCGGCGCCATCCTGCGACTCCTGGCGGGCGACCGGGCCGAACAGGGACGCGCCGCGCTGGCCGCGGCGGACGCCCAGGTCTTCAATGTCGAACAACATTTCGAAAAGCTGTTCGAGATCTATGGCCGGATCGTCGCGGAACGCTCCACGCGGTAGAGCGTGTACCAATAAAGCGGCAACAATTTGAGAAAATGGTGGCGTACGGCGAAATCCGCATAGCCCCTGATGTAATCTGTTCCAGCCTGCCCGTAACCAAACCGTGCCAGCGGGAATTCCGAATACAGCAACGTCGCATTGATTCCCGCCGGTGCAACGGGCATTTCCGTCATCAAGTATACCGGACCCTTTTCCAGCAGTGCGTCCAACTGTGCTTGATCCTTCAGCCTGCCGACCACGAAACCGGCCGGCCGGTAGATCGGATAAGAATCGAACGGCTTGGCAAAGCTCCAGACCGGGCCGGGATCGTGTCGATAAAGGTAGCGCGCCATGGGAATGTGCGGCCTGACCCCGAACGGGTACAGCGCGAAATAGATCATGCTCAAGACCGAGATTGCGGTGACGGTTCTCGCCGCCCAGGATGTGCGCCAGTTCCAGACGCGCGCGAAACTTTCCCGCCAGCGCGGCAGGCGTGGTGAAAAACCCAGCACCGGGAATGCGGTGGCCAGGATCGTCAGCGGAAACAGAAAGCGCGCTTCCTTGTGGGCGATGGCGATGTGGGCCAGCACAAAGGGCAAGGTGACCCAGGTCACGGCATGGCGGGGATTGCGCAACCACGTCAGGACCAGCGCCACCATGAGGCCCAAGGTGATGGCGAAGAAAATCTGTGCCGGCAGCAAATAAAGATAGGCGAAGACGGGCTCGCGCCCGAACTGATGCGCCGCCACGCCCTGCAGCAGATTGACGTCGACATAGCCCAGCGATGGAAACGCCCAGGCGCCATAGCCCCAGCGGTCGGCCAGTGCGCCGATAGCCAGCGCCACCACGCCGCCACCGAGGAATGCCGCCAGCCCAGCCAGTTTTTCGCGCGCGATGATCGCCAGCCAGGCGAACAGGCCCAGCCCCAGCAAACCAGTCTGATAACGCGACTCAAACGCCAAGCCGCAGAACAGTCCCGCCAGCGCCAGCCGCGACGACGTGCGCCGGTCCAGCGCGACGGCCAGTCCCAGCGCAAAGAAGGCAGCGGAGAAAGTCTCGGATGACGTGCGGACAAACAGGTATGGCAAAAAGCCGAACAGCGGCAGATCGCGCACGAAGGCGCGCTTTTCCTCTTCGCCTTCGATGGTCGGCAACAAGGCGCGGGCGAACAGCGCCAGCGCCGCCAGCGACAACAGCCCGGTCAACGCCCGAAGAATGAAGGTGATGGTGAACATGTCCGTCAGCCCCAGCGCGATCAGCGGCTTGGCAATCAGGAAATAGAGGCCCGGCTGGAACCAGGGACGGATGCGGGCGGAATATTCCCAGGGCAGGCTCGAGGCCGGTGTAATGCCCAGCTTGAAGGACATGAATTCCAGCACCTGGTAATGCTCGTCCGGGAAATAGAAAGTCACGCTGAACCAGGCCGTGACCAGGGTCACCACCGCCAGGAGACCCAAGCTGCGGCGAAGCTCCTTATCCATGCCGGACCAAGGAATCGAACCAGTCCAGATAGGCACGGGCGCTGACCTCGGGGCGGAACGGCGTGGCAAGCGCGCGCAACGGCTCCAGGGAGGGGCGCGGACGGCGGCAAATAGCGGCCAGGGCGGCGGCCAGTTCCTGCGGCGCGCGCGTGTCCGTGATGATCCCGGATGCCACATCCGTCAACACTTCGCGCAACAGGGGCGAGCAATCGGTGCTGACCACCGGGGTGCCCTGGGCCAACGCCTCCACCGCCACCGCCGGGCCGCCTTCATAGTGCGAGGTGATCAGAAGCGCGTCAGCATCGGCGTAATAGGGCGCAAGATCGGGCACCTGGCTGAGAAGCGTGACGGTTTGCGCCAGGCCCAGGCCTGCGATCTTGCGTCGCACCTCTTCGCGCTGCGCGCCCTGGCCCAGGATCGTCAGTCGCGCCGGCATTTCCTGATTCAGGGCCTTGATGGTTTCCAGCGCCAGGCCGGCATCTTTCTGCGGCTCCAGCCGTCCGACCCACAGGATGTGGCTGGGACCGCCGCTGTGCGTCCGCTGCACGGGATCGGCGATCTCGAACGGCGGACGCAGCATGATCACAGGTTTTTCCGGCATCAGGGTGCGGATGTCGCGCATCAAGCCGTTGTTCATGGCGGCAAAGCCATCGACCGCCTTTGCAAAAAAGCGAAAAAACGGCCGGGCCATCATGCCCACCACGCCGCCGGGCAATGGCGGGTTGGAAATCTGCTGCGCCAGCACCGTGCGCGGATTTGCCTGCCGCAAGCCGCGCGCCAGCGGCAGATGAAAATTTCCCGGCAGGAAAACAATGTCCGCCTTCAGGGCCGGAAGCGCCTCTCCCATGGCGCGCCCCAGCCGCAGCCGCGACAGCGCCGAACGCGGCACCGGCGGATCCAGCATGACGACTTGCACCCGCGGATCCACCGCGTCACGCAAACCGCCCTCCGCACTGCCGCAAAGCAGGACGACGTCCCGCCCTTCATCGGTCCATTCCCTGGCAAAGCGGATGGCGCCGCGCTCGGTGCCGCCCCGGAAAAAATCGTGCATCACAATGACGATACGCTGCGCCCTCATGGCGCGCGCTCATAGATGCTGATGGATTCGTTCAGGCTGTCGTGAATGTGAACCGCAGTCCACAATCCTTCAGGATGCGAAACATGCGCCAGCCGGTAGCCCAGCCGTTCGGCCGCCAGCTGCGGAAAATAGAGGCGCGCGTCGCTGTTGCGGAAATCGGCCACCTCCATTCGCGAATAGATGTGACCCGGCGCCGGCGGCACCGCCAGGGCAAGATAACGCCGCGCCCAGACGCTGCTGACCAGGATGAAACGAGGGCGGCGCGGCGCCGAGAAAGCCTGCCCCACTTCTGTCACCCCCGGCAGCGGATTGCGCCGCGCCGGATCGCCCGGGCCGACGCGGGTGACCCTGGCCTGGTGCGGAAAACGCGGCAGCATCCAGTTACGGTCATAGACCTCGATCACGTCACCCGGCCGCGCCTGCGCCGCCAGCCAGCGCTCGGCGTCATAGCGCGGGTCCAGCAACATGGCGGCGTTGATGGCGATGGCCTGGTGCAGCGCCAGCAAGGCTGTTACGGCGACCACCGCGTGCGCGCCCCAGCGCAGCCAGGGCCGCGCATGGCCAATCATTTCCACTGCGATGCCGATATAGACACAAGCCAGCACGCCTTGCGGCAGCAGGAAACGGTCATCACCGCGCAGGGCCGCGAAGTTGAAGCAGAGGGTGAAGGAGATCATGGCCAGCAGCGGCAGGAAGCCCGCCAGATTGCGCCGCCGCCAGACCAGCCAAAGCCCCGCGCCCGCCAGCACCACCGCCACAAAGCCGTAGCCGCGCATGTAATAAGCGCCCATGTCCGTCAGCAGCGCCAGCCAGCCCATGGGGCCATGCGCATACTCGGCATAATTCTGGCTGGCCGGACCGATAAGGAAGCCGATCCGCTTTGCAAAGCCGCTGGGGTTGGTCATGGCCCCGTCCAACAGCAACAGCGCCAGCAAGGCGACCGCCGCCGCGGGCAGCAGGGTCAGCAGGACGGCGCGCGCATGGGCGCGCGGCCAGGCGTTCAGCGCAAACCAAAGCGCCAGGAACAGCGGCAGGCTGAGCAGGAATAGCGCATAGGCCTGGTCCTTGGTCGCCACTGCCGCGGCGGCAAACAGGGCCGCGCCCCAGAACCGCCGGACTTGCTGTTCCACCACGGCGCGCATGCACCACAACAGCGACAGCATGCTCCAGAAAAGGCAGGGCACATCCAGGTTGCCCACCTGGCCGTAATAGGTCAGCGCGAAATTCAGCGTGCAGGCGGCGGCAGCGAACAGCGCCGCGCGGGGGCCGGCCACCAGCCGCGCCATCTCGCTCACGATACCGATGATGCCCAGCGACATGGCAAGACTGACCAGCCGTCCCGTCACCGCGAACCAGGTCATGTGCTCCGGCTTGATGAATTCACCAATCACATCGGACTGTTGCAGCGATGGCGCATGCAGCAGCGCGAGCAGCACACTGGGCAGATCCAGGATCGCCATCAGCAAGGCATGCAGCGGCGGATAGGTGAAATAGCTGCCCGGCTTCCAGGTCAACGCCAGGGCGGTGAGGAAATTGCGCGGCGTAAAGCCATCATTGTCCCAGCCGTCCGACGCCGGCAGGCCCCAGAACATCCCGGACAGACGCAGCCCGGCTGCCACCACCAATATCCAGAACAAGGGCGAGCGGATCAGCGCGCGCAGTTTCATTGGGCTGCGTCCTTGCGGAAATGATCCAGCGCCCAGGGAATGCCGGCGAAGAACACGCCAAGCACCAGATCCACCGCTGCCAGGATCACCAGCACCGTCGCCACTGGCGTCACCGCGACCTTGGTGATGCCCGCCGCCGCGATGCCAGCCCCCACGAAGATCAGGTCCTTGTTGGGGATCAGCGGCAGCCGCGTCACCACCAGCCGCAGCGCCACAAATTGCAGGCACGCCACCGGCGACGGCAGTGCGCCCGACACGGTCCACAGAAAAAACTCCACCACCAGCATCAACAAGGCGCGAAAGAAGTGAATGCCAAAAGTGGCGGCGATCTGGCCGCGGCTCAGCACCGTGACCTTGCGATGCGCCAGCACCAGAACGGCGCAAAGAAACAGCGGCAGCGAACCCAGCATCACATACAGCCAGGCCTGTCCCACCAGCCGGTCGGGCAGATGCAGCCCGCCTGTCAGCACCAGCAGCGGCGCCATCAGCCACACCATGGCAAGCCCCGCGCCGGCCGACAGGATGTTGCTGTCCTTGATGGAGTGCACCAGGGTCGCGGTCGGCAGCTTCACATGCCGCTGCGCCCAGAAGAAGAAGAACACCTCGCCGGTGTAATCCATCACATTGTTGAGGAAGCGCTTGCGCAGGATCACCCACAGGGAGGGATAATTTCCCGTGCCCCACAGGTTGCGATAGATGAAGAAATCGCCGCTGGGCTGGACGAAGAACTGCGCCACCAGCAGCAGATAGAAAAGGATGCCGGCCGGGCGCGCGATCCAAATTTCGCGCCAGCCCAGTTCGGTGAGGCGGCGGCCGATAATCACCAGCAGCGCCAGCGCGATGGCCCAGCGGCCAATCTGCAGGCCGCGCTTGCTCCAGGGATGCGCCGTCAGCCGCGCCAGCAATCCCGATTCCGGGCCCAAAAAAGGATCAAGATCGGGAGCGGCGGTCATACGCGCGACAGGATCGCGCGCAACAGCGCGCGCGGCAGAAGGTTCGCGAAACCACGGATCACCGCGAATTGCCATGGCACCACGATGGTGCGGGCGCCCGCTTCAATCTTGCGCACGATGATGGCGGCGGCGGCCTCGGCGCTGATCAGGAAAGGCTTGGGCTCGATCACCTTGCGGCTCATCGGCGTGTCGATGAAGCCCGGCGACACCAGTGTCACCTTCACGCCATGCCGGGCCATGCGGATGCCCAGGGCTTCGGCGAACATCTTCAGTCCCGCCTTGGTGGCGGCATAGGTCGGCGCCATCGGCAGGGGAAAGCTCTCGGTGATGGAGCCGACCAGCACGATATGGCCCGCGCCCCGCGCCGCCATCGCGCCGGCAATGACATTGGCGCCCACCACGGGCGCGGTGAAATTCACCTCCGCCAATGCTCTCGCGGCCTCGGGCGTTTCGGCAAGCACATCGGCCGGGGCGCTGCCGCCCAGGCCGGCGTTGAAGATGGCGATGTCCAGCGCCGGCGCCTCCGCCAGCAGCCCGGCAAAGCCCGCCGCATCGCGCAGATCGAAAACTTGTATTGCCACAACAGCGCCACGTGCCCGACAATCCACCGCCACTGCATCAAGCCTCTTCTCGTCCCTGCCCCACAGCAAAAGCGTGACGCCGGCACCCGCATAGGCACGGGCCAATGCGGCGCCGATCCCGCTGGATGCGCCGGTGATCAGGATGGTTTTCGCAGGCATGACTCACGCGCTTAAACCGCGGAAATGCGGCGTTTGTTACTATCAAATCGCAAGGTCGAACGCTATGGTGCGCGCACCCCAGCAGCCATGGAAACACCCCCTTTGCCTTCCACAAAGTCCCTCACAATCGTCCCGGTACAGACAAGCCAGCAATGGCACGATTTCCACCACCTGCCCTTCAAGATTTACGCCGATGACCCGCACTGGGTGCCGCCGCTGCTGCTCGAGCGCAAATTCCATTTCCAGGCCAAGCACAATCCCTATTTCCAGCATGCCCGTGCCGCCTTCTTCCTGGCCTATCGGGACAAGGAGCCGGTGGGCCGCATCACCGCCCAGATCGATCAGCTGCACCTGGAACGTTACAACGACGCCACCGGCCACTTCGGCTTCATCGAGGCGATCGACGACAGGGACGTATTCGATGCGCTGCTGAAAGCCGCCGAAACCTGGCTGCGCGAACAAGGCATGACGCGCGTGATCGGTCCGGTCAGTTTTTCACTATGGGACCAGCCGGGCCTGCTGGTCGAAGGTTTCGACACCCCGCCCTCCGTGATGATGAACCATCACCGGCCCTATTATCAGGGCCGCATCGAGGCCGAGGGTTATCAGAAAGCCGAAGACCTGATCGCCTATCGCTATGGTCCCGAAGCCTCCATGGCCAAGTGGGACAGGCTCATGGCCCGCGCCATGCGCGGCGGCGAGGTCACCTTGCGCAACATCCACATGGACAAGCGCTTTCCCGGCGAAGTGGCGATGCTGCTGGACATCATCAACGATGCCTGGTCGGACAATTGGGGCTACGTGCCCATGACCAAGGCGGAGATCGACGACCTGGCCGGCATTTTGAGATTGCTGCTGCGGCCCGGCGATGTCTGCATAGCCGAATACAAAGGCCGGCCCGCCGCCTTCACCGCCATCTTCCCCAACCTCAACGAGGCGATCCGCGACATGAAGGGGCGGCTGTTTCCCTTCAACTGGATCAAGCTCTTGTGGCGCATGAAAGTGAAGCGGCCCAGGACCGCGCGCATGCCGATGATGGGGGTGCGCAAGGCGCTGCAGACCACGCCGGTCGGCGCTGCCATGGCGCTGGCGGTGATCCATTCGGTGCGCGAATTCAACTTCTCGCGCGGCGTAGTCGACAGCGAACTCAGCTGGATCTTGGAGCGCAACGACAAGGTGCGCCATGTCATCGAGATGGTGGGCGGCGTCCCCTACAAGACTTACCGGGTCTACGAAAAACCGCTCTAATGCCATGGCCCACCGAGTGGGGGCCATGACAATTGGGAAATTGAAAAAACTTTAAAACGTCTCCGGGTCGAAACCGTGAATGGCACAGACTCGCTTGGCCAGCTTGCGGAACTTGGGATTGTGATGTCCGCGAGCCGTGCCGGTTTCGTCCTGGTACAGATGGATCATTTCATGTGCCATGGTGGCGATCAGCAGATCGCTGCTGCTCACCATGCCGGCGGAAATGGCGATTTCGCTAAAATCGTCGTCGCCCCGCGCCCGGCGATGGCGGCCGCGGAAATGGCCGAAGCGGTCCTTGGCGCCCATCACCCGGAACATCACATGGTCGGCATGGGGCAGGTTCCAGCCACAGTAAGGCGGACTGACGCGCAGATATTCATAGGCGCTTTCCAGCATTTCGGGGGTGAGGGGGAGACGGGCCATGGCACTCGCTAGATAGGTGCGCAACCATAACGCACAAGGGGACGCCGGCGCGGCGTGGCGGGGCGTCGCGGCAGCAAAAAAAGCCTGGTTTTATTGGTTTTTTTCGTGCCGTCCGTGTACGGAAACAAACGTTAATGGGAGCGTCACAACCTTGGTCGGGGCATGACATTTCAGGGCGGAAATCAAGCCCTTGGGGCACCCGCTTTTGGGGGCCAAAGGGCTGGTAGAAGGGCTACCGGTTCCCGGGGTGGGCGGCTATAACGACCGCCGCAAAACGGCCGGAATGGCCCTCGGACCGAAGGGGAAATGACCGAATGACTCACGATCGCATGACAGTCCTGCAGGCCATGATGAGCCAGGGCATGATCCCGGTCTTTTTCCATTCCGATGTCGAAGTCTGTCTCAAGGTGATCCAGGCCTGCGCCAATGGCGGCGCCAAGTGCATCGAGTTCACCAACCGCGGCGACTTCGCCGCAAACATCTTCCTGGACGTGGCACGCCATTTCGCCAAGGCCGATCCCAGCGTGATCATGGGCGTGGGTTCGATTGTGGATGCGCCGACCGCGGGCCTGTTCATCGCCAATGGCGCCAAGTTCGTGGTGGGTCCGATTCTCAACGCCGATGTGGCACGCGTCTGCAACCGCCGCAAGATTCCCTACAGCCCGGGTTGCGGCTCGGCTTCGGAAATCTCCGCCGCCGAGGAACTGGGCTGCGAGATCGTCAAGGTGTTCCCCGGCTCCAGCGTCGGCGGGCCCGAATTCGTCAAGAATGTGCTGGGGCCGATGCCCTGGACCCGCATCATGCCCACCGGCGGCGTCGATGCCTCGGAAGAGTCGCTCAAGAAGTGGTTCGGCGCCGGCATCGTCGCCTGCGGCATCGGCTCGAACCTGATCACCAAGGAATTGCTGGCGGCCAAGGATTATGCCGGCATCGAAAAGAAGGTGGCCGAGACCATCGCCCTCATCAAGAAAATCCGGGGAAAGTAAGCCATGACCGACGTGTTGAAGATCCGCCCTGCCGCCGATGTGAAGTGGGACTGCCTGTCCTTCGGCGAAGTCATGCTGCGCCTGGACCCCGGCTTCGGCCGCGTGCGCACCGCCCGCCAGTTCCAGGTGTGGGAAGGCGGCGGCGAATACAATGTCGCCCGCGCCATGCGCAAATGCTGGGGCAAGCGCGCCAGCGTCGTCACCGCCTTGCCAAAGAATGACTTGGGCTGGCTGGTCGAGGACTTCATCTGCCAGGGCGGCGTCGACACCTCGCACATCATCTGGCGCGATTTTGACGGGCTGGGACGCAACACCCGCGTCGGCGTGAACTTCACAGAGAAGGGCTTTGGCATCCGCGCCGCCTTGGGCTGCTCGGACCGCGGCAACAGCGCCGCCTCGCAGATCAAGCCGGGCGAAGTGAACTGGGAAAAGATCTTCGGCGAGGAAGGCGTGCGCTGGTTCCATACCGGCGGCATCTTCGCGGCGCTGGCCCCCAGCACCTCCGAAGCTGTGATCGAGGCGGTGGAATGTGCCCGCAAGTACGGCACCATCGTTTCCTACGACCTCAACTACCGCGCCAGCCTGTGGAAGAGCCAGGGCGGCAAGGAAGGGGCGCAGAAGATCAACCGCCACATCGCCCAGTATGTCGATGTGATGATCGGCAATGAGGAAGACTTCACCGCCTGCCTGGGTTTTGAAGTCGAAGGCCTGGACGAGCATATCTCGGCCATCGACCCGGCGAACTTCAAGAAGATGATCCAGACCGCGGTGAAGCAGTTCCCCAATTTCAAGGTCGCCGCCACCACCCTGCGCAACGCCAAGACCGCCAGCGTCAATGACTGGTCCGCCATCCTGTATGCCGGCGGTGAGTTCTACCAGTCGATGATGCGCGAAAACCTAGAAATCTATGACCGCGTCGGCGGCGGCGACGGTTTCGCCAGCGGCCTGGCTTACGGCTTCCTGGAAGGCAAGGGCCCGCAGGCGGCGGTGGAATATGGCGCGGCGCATGGCGCGCTGGCCATGACCACGCCGGGCGACACTTCGATGGTCAATGTCTCGGAGGTCGAAGCGGTGATGAAGGGCAAGGGCGCGCGGGTCATCCGCTAGAAGCGTCACTCGCTAATCCGCACATATTTGACGACGTCCTTTTGTCCGACCTGGGCGCTGTAGACCGCGCCCTTGCCGTCGGCCCAGATGCCTTCGCCGGCGCTGGTGCTGGCGTTTTCCGGATCGGGCCAGGTGTCAGGAATGAAGTCGGTCACCACGCCGTCCTTGACGTTGCCGATGCGTATGCCGCGCTTCCAACCGGGATGGTGGCCATAGCCGTCCTTGGCCCGGGACTCCGAATCCGTGACGTACAGGATGTCTTTGCGATCGATCACTATGCCGCTGGGACGGCCGAATTGGGTGAACTGACCCAGGAACTTGCCGTCCTGGGTGAAGACCTGGATGCGGTTGTTGTCACGGTCGCCGACATAAAGATTGCCCTTGGAGTCCATTGCCAAGCAGTGCGGTATGCCGAACGCGCCCGGGCCCCGGCCGGCGGAACCCCATTCCTTGATGAACTTGCCGTATCTGTCGAACTTGATGATCCGGGGATGGCCCTTGTAATCGCTGGTATGGCCTTCGGCGACAAACAGGCTGCCGTCTGGCGCCACCAGCACGGCATTGGGATCGGTAAAGCGGTCGGGGCCGCTGCCGGGTTCGCCGGGCTTGCCCATGGTGCGCAGCAGCTTGCCGTTTGTATCGAATTCAAACACCGCATGGCCGCCCACGCCTTTGCCGTTGGTCGGCTTGCCGTCCGCGATCCAGAGATGATCCTGTTTGTCGATGGTAAAGCCGTGCGGAAACTGCATCAGGCCGGCGCCGAACGATTTGATGAAATTGCCGTGGCTGTCGAACTCCATCACCGGCGGCAGATCGCTGCCGATGCAGGTGTTGGCGGCGCAGCGGTCCACCACCCAGATATTGCCGTAGGAGTCGCCCGCCACCGCGCTGGAGGCGCCCATGGCGCGCCCGGCCGGCATTCTGAAGAACCCCTGGACGGCGCCGTAGCGGTTGGCGGCCGGGTTGGGTTCGGCCTTGGGATTGTCGGCGGGCTGGGCCAACGCGGCCATCGGCGCAGCCAGCAAGACCAAGATGATGCGAAGCTTCATGATCGCCTCCCCTGCCCTCCACGATAACAGCGGCCCGCGATTCCCCAAGCATTCCTGTACTTGTACTTTTGAATTCAAAAAGACAGCACTTTTGCCATTTTGACAGAGATTTTTGCGACCCGTTCGCAACAGGGGCGCTATTTAAAAGCAAAATCTGGAAAAGGCTTGAACTCGCAAACGCCAATCTTTCTAATCCGCGTCAACCGCCCAGCTGGCCCTCCGGCGATGTTTTTTCCTGGAAAGGAATACAATGAAGATCAATCCTGCCAAGTGCGTCGCCTGCGGCAACTGCACCTACGTCTGCCCGATGGGCGCGATCTACATCGATCCGGAGCTCAAGCGCGCCACCATCAACCGCGACGAATGCGTGGAGTGCTATGCCTGCTTCAACGGGCTGAGCAAGGAAGTGCTGCCGCCGTCCACCGTGCGCTTCGTGCGCCGGACGCTGGCCAACTTCCGCATCCGCTTCGAGCCGGAGCCCGATGTCTGCCCCACCACCGCCTTCGAGCCCGACAAGCTGGAATGGCCGCGCGTGGTGCGCCGCGCCTTCTCCGACCCGCGCGTGCCCCATGAATCCACCGGCGTCTCCGGCCGCGGCACCGAAGAGGTCAAGACCAACGACGTCACCGACCGCGTCGGCATCGGCCAGGTCGGCTTCACCATCGAACTGGGCCGCCCCGGCATCGGCGCCCGCTTCCGCGACTTCCAGGAAATGAGCCGGGAACTGGCCAAGGCCGGCGTGTCGTTCGAGAAGAACAATCCCATCACGACCCTGATGAGCGACGTCGAAAAGGGCGACATCCGCCCCGACATCCTCAATGAAAAGGTGATGAGCGCCATCATCGAGATCAAGGTCGAGGTGGCGCGCACCGAGGAAATCATCCGCATCATCTGGAGCGTCGAAAAGCGCATCAATACGCAAGTCGTGATCGGCGTGGGCGTGCGCTGCGACGCCGATGGGGAGGAAAATATCGTCCTGCCGATCCTGGAAAAGCTCGGCTACAACCCCCAGCGCGCCAAGACCAATATCGGCCTCGGCCGCAAGGTGATCCGCGATCTGTCCGGCGCCGCTCCGGTGGCGCAAGCAAAAGAAATGGTGAACGCATGACCAATACCCTGCATCGTTACGGCAAGGCGGAAAGCTTCGTCGACGACTACATCGTCTTTTCACTGCCCGCCAAGTCCAAGGCCGCCGGCCAGAGCGGCGACGCGCTGGCAGCGCAGAAGCGCTTCATGCAGATCGCCGCGGAATACAGCCCCTGCAGCCTGGGCGACGCGCTGCATGGCGGATCTTTGCGCCCGACCAAGAGCAAGAGCATTTTCGGCCACTGGGGTAAGCGCAACAAGCCGAACTTCAAGAAGGTGCTGGAAGGCATGAGCAAGGCCGGCACCATGGCGGCGGTGTTCGACAGCCGCGAAAAGGCGGAAGCCTTCGTCAAGCGCATCAAGGAAGAAGATTTGGGCCTGTCGGTCAACATCTCGTCCTCGATCGAAAACGCCAAGAATGCCTGCGCCTTTGCCGGCATCCCGCGTCACTCGGTGGCCTATTCGCTGGGCTTTGAAGACGTGGGCGACAACACGCCGGGCAAGCAGGCCATCATACTGTCCACCATGTGCGGCCATGGCATGCTGTCCATCAACCTGGCGCAGAAGATGATGAGCTTCGTGCGGGAAAACCGCCGCACCCCCAAGGAAGCAGCCGAGACCATGGCGCGCTTCTGCTCCTGCGGGATCTTCAATACGACGCGGGCGCGCCGCATCCTGGAAGATGTGCGGATCGGCGTTAAGTAGGCTGATTACCAAAGTAGAATTGAAAAGGCCCGCTGGTTCAGCGGGCCTTTTTCTTTGGCGATGTGGTATTTGACAAACCCACAAATTCGACCGCTTCGGCCTACTTGTCTGGAAGAACCGTAGTAGTTTCTTGTACTTCCTTACCCATCGGGCCGTACTTGCGCGTAACTTCGGCTCCCCGCATGAAGTCCACCGTTTTCAGGACAGGTATGACCACCTCAAATAGGCGGTCGGCGCTTGGCCCGAACATGTAAAGAAAGCCGTCGCTACCATCCGTGGCGATCTCATCGCCGTCAAATTCTCCGGCATGTGCGGCTTTAATAGCCGCTTCTATGTTGTCTTCCAGTTCGAAGAGCCGGTTCAAATTGGTTGAGCCATAGCGGAAACGGACGATCAAATTTTGCTCCTCGGCCCGCCCCGATCCAGCCGAGAGGACTAGAGAAATAAGAGCAGCAATGGAGCGCCTCACTTGGGGTACTTCGCCTTCGCGATCTTCCCTAGCTTGACCTCAAACCGCACCTTTCTTTGCTTTCCCATTTTACGGCACCTTGGCCTCTTCCGCTTCTTTCATGATGCGTACCGCGTCTTCCACCAGCATGTAGCGCCGGGCCACCAGCGCATCCGCCTGGGCTTTTACCTTCGCCACATACGCCGCATGGCTGGGATAGCGTTCCTCCAGCGAGGGGCGCGGATCGCCTTTGGCCAGGCGTTCGGCCTTGGTGGCGGCGAAGGGAATATAGCCGCCGATATTGTTGCAGAAGCGCCCCTTTTCGAAACCACTGGCGAAGACATTCCAGCCGACATAGGTGCCCAGCGGCGCGGATATCAGCGGCGAGCGGATGCCGTCCAGCTCATTGCCGTCGGCATCAATGCGCGGCATGCGTTGCGGGATTTCCTTGGTGATGCGCGGCGGGCCCATGCTGATGGCGCCGCTCATGTCGTTATTATTGAAACCCTTGCCCAGGTCATACTGATAGGTGGGGGAATAGGCCGGTCGCGGCACGCCGGCGATCTTGGGGAAAGCCTTGTCATAGGCCGATGGGGTGATCAGCGTGCCCGGCGCCGGATAGAGGCTGGGCGGCGGCTCGGTACCCTTGGTCACCCAGTCCACCAGGCCTGCGAAGACCGCGCGGCTGGTGTCGGAGGCCGGATTGGGATTGGAGATCAGGACACAGGCCTGGGTGAGCGGGGTTATCAGGTCAAAACCGCCGCGGCCGCCATTGTGCGGGGCCCCCGCATTGTAATAGCGCCGCACATTGGCGGGCAGCGGGATATCCGCCTTGCCGTCGCTGCCGGCAAAATCCAGGCTGGCATGCAGGTCCCAGAATTCGGTCGAGCCGAAGATCTCCGCGATCTTGGGGCATGTCTTGTCAGTCCGGCAGCGGTCCAGCAGGCTGTGGCGGCCCTCGCCGCGCGCGGTGTCGTTGTAAGCGCTCCACCAGTTGGGACCGTCGCTGCCGAGCTCATAAAGCCCTACCAGGCCGCCGGGCGTGGCAAAACGGTAATTGCTGGGAAGCAGGCGCGGGCCAACAATGGGATTGAGGCCGTCAAAGACGATGCGGTCGTCCTCGCTCGCGTTGAATCCCAGATGGATAAAGCTGCGCAGGTAATTGCCGGACTGGGAGGCGCCGCGCCCGATGGTCCAGCGCACCTTGCCCGCCAGCGGATTGGCGGAGCTGGCGTCATAACGCAGGAAAGCGACCAGGTCGCGGGTGGCGGCCAGGCCGATACTGAAAACTTTCGGATTTTTGGCGGTGAAGGCCAGGGTGTAAGCCAGCGCCGGATTGAAGCCGCCCTTCACACACAGCTGGGTCAAATCCGGCTTGCCGGGAAACGGCGTGGTGGTGCAATCGGCAAAGGCCCAATCGCTTTTGGGCACCAGCGTCTGCGCCGAAGGCCGGTCATCGGAGACGCCGGTATAGAGCGCTGCACCGTCCGCTGTCGCCACCTCGAAGGTGCGCCCGCCATAGTTGCCCTGCGGCCCGCCCTTGACCGGCATGGTGGTGGTCCCGGCCGGCATATCCATGAAACGCACCAGGGCGGGGCCGTTAACCGGCGCCGAAGGCAACTCAATCTTCTGGTGGACTTCAGGCCTGTCATCCAGATCGCCCTGCCAGCCGCTGAGGACGTTGATATGGCCGTCGCCGATGGCCGCCGCGGCGCCGCGCCCGCGGTTGGTCACGTCGTACACCAGCACGCCGGATGTGCTGCCGGTGGGGCGGGCGATGGCGAAGGTGGCGCTATATTCGACTTTGCCGGCCGCGTTCTTCGGCGCCAGTTTGATATCGTTGATAATGGCATTGTGGGGATCGCCGGGGTTCAGCGCACCGTTGAAATGGCCTTCCAGCAGTTCATAACCGCCGGCCATGGCGCTGGTCTTTTCGACGGTCAGCTTGATGACGGCAGCGGATGCGGGTGACGCGATCATGCAGGCCAGCAGCAAAATCCTGAGCTTCATTCCCAACCCCCGTTATTTTGGGGCAAGCATAGCTCAGCGGCGCTTGCGGTCCAGTGAGGCGAATTCCGCGTCCGTCAGGGCAATGGCCGCGGCGCCCACATTCTCTTTCAGATGCGCCACTTTGGAGGTGCCCGGAATCGGCAGCATCACCGGGCTGCGTTTCAGCAGCCAGGCCAGGGCCACCTGCCCCTGGGTGGCGCCTTTGGCCTTGGCCAGCATGTCCAAGGCCCCGCCTGCCTTGGTCAGCTCGCCGCCGCCGCCCAGCGGGTAGTAGGGAATGAAACCGATGCCATTGGCGGCACAGTAATCCACCACATCATCGCTATGGCGGTCGGCCAGGTTGTAGTTGTTCTGCACCGTGGCGACGGGAAACACCGCCGAGGCCGCCTTGATGTCGGCCACCGAGACTTCAGACAGGCCGGCCTGGGCGATCAGCCCCTCGTCCAGCAATTGCTTCACCGCGCCAAACTGTTCGGCGTGCGGCACGCGGGAATCGATGCGATGGAGCTGCCACAGCGCGATCTGCTCCAAACCCAGCTTCTGCAGGCTCTTCTTGGCGCTGGCGATCAGGTGTTCGGGACGGCAGTTGATGTGCCACATGTCGGGACCGCTGCGGGTGAAGCCGGCCTTGGTGGCGATCAACAGTCCGTCATAGGGATGCAGCGCTTCGCGGATCAGCTGTTCGGACACATCCGGGCCATAGGAATCGGCGGTGTCGATGAAATTGACGCCCAACTCTGGAAGCCGTTTCAAAACCCGGATCGCCTCGGCACGATCGCGGGGCGGGCCCCACACGCCGTGGCCGGTGATCTGCATGGCGCCAAAACCCAGCCGGTTTACTTCGATCTTGCCGCCGATACGGAATGTGCTGGTCATGGGAACATCCTTCAGGAATTGAGCCCGCGCGGCTCCTTGATCACTTGGCGGGTCTGGAAGGTGCGCGGGGTGTGGCCGCTGATCTCGGTGCCGGCCTCATGGCTGAAGCGCCGGTTCCAGATGGTGGCGGTCAGCGATACCGCCGCCACCGTCCAGAAGGCGGCGTTGAAATCGGAAAATTGCGGCGCATGATGGCCGCGCAGCACCATGGCGCCCTGCAGCGCCGCGGCGCCGGCGCAGATGCCCATGGACAGCATCAGCTGCTGGAAGGTGGTGTAGAAGCTGGTGGCCGCGCCCATGCGCTCCTGGCTGACTTCGTCATAGGCGATGGTGTTGAAGCCGGTGAACTGGATAGACATGAAAAATCCGCTGCACACCATGATCCCGAACATCAGCGGCAGCGGCCAGCCGGGGCGGAACAGCCCGCACACCGCATAACCCGCGCTGGCAAAGACTCCGTTGACCATCAGCGTGTCGCGAAAACCGAAGCGCCGCAGGAACCGGGGCGCGATCGGCTTGGCGACGATGGAGCCCAGCGCCGTGGCCAACGTCATCAGGCCGGACTGGGCGGCAGAAAGGCCGAAGCCCAGCTGCATCATCAGCGGCAAGAGATAGGGATGCGCCCCTTGCGTCAGGCGGGTGATGGCGCCGGCGATTACCGAGGTGCCGAAGGTGGGAATCTTCATCAGCGTGATGTCGAGAATGGGATCCTTGGCTGTCCTGGCATGGCGGATGTAAAGCACGCCGCACAGCGCACCCAAGGACAGAAAGGCCAGCGCCATGGCCAGCAAGCCGTCATGGCTGATCAGCTCAAAGCCGAACAGGAACAGGCCCAGCGACAGGCTGGACAGGAAGATGCCCTTGTAATCGGTCTTTTCCGGCACCTCGCCGCGCGTGTTGGCGATGAACAGGCTGACCAGCACGATGCCCAGGAGGCCGATGGGCAGGTTGATGTAGAAGATCCAGCGCCAGTTCAGATACGTCACGAAGAAGCCGCCCACCGGCGGTCCTAGGATGGGGCCGACCACGGCGGGGATCAGCACCCAGCTGGTGGCCTGGATCAGGTCGCGCTTTTCCACATTGCGCATCAGCACCAACCGGCCTACCGGCATCATCAGCGCCCCGCCCACGCCTTCGAAAAAGCGGGCGATCACCAGGAAGGTGACATTGGGCGCATTGGCGCAGGAAATCGAACCCAGCAGGAAGATGATGATGGCGCTGCGGAACACGGTGCGGGCGCCGAAGCGGTCGGCGATGCGGCCCGAGACCGGAATGAAGATCGCCAGGCTGATGAGGTACGAGGTCAGGGCGATGGACAGGCTGGGCGCCGACACGCCCAACTCGCGCGCCATGCTGGGCAGGGCGGTGGCCAGCACCGTGCCGT
>JACCXK010000173.1 GCA_013697055.1 Alphaproteobacteria bacterium | reverse complement strand
CTCTTGGGCGGATGGGCGAAGGCGTTGGCGGTTTCCGAAAGCCGGTCGTAGGCAGCCTGCAAGCCGGCCACCGGATCGGGGACGCCGCCGCGCATGGGCGCGGAAATCACGGCCGCAATTTGCGCCGGGGCGCGTTCGGCGACATCGAACACCAGGGTCTGGAACAGGCTCCAGCTTGTCACCAGCGCCAGCACCGCGCCGATTTTCAGCGCGATGGTCGGCCCATCGGCCAGCCGCGCGCCATTGCCGAACAACAGGCGATAGCCGATCACCGCGACATAGATGGTCAGCGCCACGGTCAGCGCCGCCTGGAACGGCGAGCCTGCGGCCGTGAGGGACTCATAGCCCAGGCGGGCAAAGCTCCTGGTGTTGCAGTCCACCGCCGTCAGCACGTCGCGCACCACACCCAAGTCCGTCGTGGTGCTGCAAACACTCATGCGGCACTCCGGCCGCGGCTGTTCATGAAGGCATCCAGCCAGGCGCCGGGCTCGTCGCCCAGCTTCTCCCGCAAGGCGTCGAGCTGACGCACGCTGGTCTCGGTGCCGGCCAGCACTTTCAGCTCGCCGGTCAGGCCCGACAGGTCCAGCCGCGCCACAACGCTGTGATCGGCCTGCTTGATCAGGAAACAGCGCGAGGTATCGGGCAAGCTGCGCACCAGTTCGAACTCATGTTCGGACAGGCCGAAGCCGCCGATATAATCGGCGGCGCGCGCCTTGGGGTTGGGGAAAAAGATCTGGGTGGCGGATTGCTCGATGATGGCGGGGCCGACGCGGCTTTCCAGCGCGTCATCGGCATTCTGGGTGCAGAAGCCCACCAGCCCGTTGCGCTTGCGGATGGTCTTTTCCCAATCCTTGATCTTGCCGACAAAGACATCGTCATCCAGTGCCTTCCAGCCTTCGTCCACCACGATGATGGCGGGGGTGCCGTCCAGCCGCTGCTCGATGCGATGGAACAGGTACATCATGGCGGGGGTGCGGGTGGTGGGCGAGTTCAGCAGCCGGGTCATGTCGAAGCCCAGGATGCGCGTTGTCACATCCAGCGCATCGTCTTCATTGTCGAACAGCCAGGCATGTTCGCCGCCGTCGCACCAAGCGCCCAGCCGCGCCGACAGGTCGCCAGCGCTGGGACGGCGCTGGCCGCGGAACAGTTCGCGCAGGTAGCGCAGCCGGCGATGGCTGGGGTCTTGCGCATAATTGGCGTCGATGGCGTCGGCGATGATGGCGCGGTCTTCCGAGGTGAGCGGCGCGCCATAGGAAGACAGCAGCCGTGACAGCCATTCGGTCAGGAAGGCACGGTTCTCGCCGGTATCGGGCAAGGCCAAAGGATTAAAGCCGGTGGGCTGGCCGGGCGAAATCACGTCGTAGCGTCCGCCGATGGCGCGGATGAAGCCTTCGGCGCCGCGATCCTTGTCGAAATAGGCGATGCGCGGCTGCATGCGCTCGGCTTGCGCGAGAAGGAAGGCCAGCAGCGCAGTCTTGCCGCTGCCGCTGGGCCCGATGATGGTGAAGTTGCCCAGGTCGCCGGAATGGAAGTTGAAGTGATAGGGACCGAAGGAGGTCGTCTCCAGCACCGTGATCGGCTGGCCCCAGTGATTGTCGCTGGCCTGTCCCGTCGGATGATTGTGGAAGCTGGCCAGGCTGGCGAAGTTGGCGGTGGAGAGCATCGCCTTGCGGGCGATCAACCCGAAGTTGCCGGGGAACTGCGCCCAGAAGCACGGCTCCAGGTTCATTTCCTCGCGCACCGCGATGGCGCCGGTCTCGGCCAGCGCCGCCTGCACATCGGCGGTAGCCTGGTCGAGGGCTTCCAGGGTGGGCGTGCGCGCCAGGATGGACAAATGATGCTCGCCATAGGCCGCGCGGCCGGCCGCGACATCATCCTTGGCGGATGCCAGTTCGCCCCGCAGGCTCAAGGCATCATGGTCGGCGGCGCGCAAGCGGCGCAGCGCCTGGGTCATGCGCGACAGCGCGGTTTGCTGTTCGACAAAGGCGAAGCTTTCGGTCAGCACCATCTCAAACGGCAGGCGCAGGGCCCCGTCCAGCATGCCGGGCACCGAGCGCAGCGGATAATCCTTCAGCGAGATCATGGCGCCGAAGGTGGCGCGCTCATTGCCGGCGGCGCTGAACTCCATGGCGTCGAAGCCGAAGCTGAGCCGCCGTGTGGCGATGGTCTGGCCCATGTCACCGGTGGGCGCCAGCACCCGGCGCGCCACGCCATTGGTCAGTAGTGAAAGGAATTCGGCCGGTTCCGAACACAGACCGGTGGGGCCCTTGTAAAGCGACAAGGTGCGCGGGCCGTAAGGCGCAAGGGTGGCGAGAAAAGTTTCGCGGGTGGCGTGCAGTTGGCGCAGTTCGCGCTCCAGCTCGGCGGCATTCTCCCCCGGCTTTTTCAGCAGCTTTTCGATAAAGCCGGCGCCGCCCTGCAAAGGCCGGCGTACCAAAGTGAGGAAAATCTCGTTCACATAAAGCTGGCGGCGCGACAGTCGCGCCCGCCAGGCATCGTCCAGCCGGCGGCAAAAGGCGTTGTCCGGCGCGCTGTCGATCTCGGTATTCACCTTGCGGCGCACGACATGGTGATAGATCGCCAGCCGCGATGAGGCGGCGCCGCGCAGCAAGGTTTCGCGCATCGCCTTGCGGTAATTCAGTTCGTCGTCCGATGCGGTCTCGAACGGAAAGCCGCGCAGATGGATGGTCTGTACCAGCAATCCGTCGCGGGTCTTCAAGGTGACTTCGTCCAGATGGCCCAGATAGGGCAGGCGCTCGCCCACCGCGGCCTCGTTGGGGGCCAGGGTCTTGGCGGCGCGGTTGCGGAAGAATTGCATCATCATGGGCGATACGAATTCATTTTCCAGAACCAGTGGTTCTTGACCCTCGGGCAATGGCGCAGCTTGACGCCCCAGATGTCGAAGAAGCGCGCATCGCGCAGGCAGCCCAGGTAGCCGATCACATGCAGCACGCCGGCCACCGCGAAGGACCAGAAGGAACGGGTGAGCAGAAATATTTCCAACGTGACGATGAGATTGAACACCGCGTAACCGTAGGTGACGCCCCCCATCATCTGGGGCCGCGTCAGGGCGCTGAACACCGGATCGGAGGTCAGCCGCGCCATATCAGTGGAGTCCCCCCGCCAGGGAACGGATGCCCGACACGATCGCCACCGCGCCGAAGATGATGAAACAGCCGATCACCACCGTCAGGCCGCGCCGCCAGTCGATGCGGCCGGTCAGCATCATGAAGCCCACCACCGCAACGGCGATCACCGCGGCGGCCGTGGCGACATTGCCCAGCAAGGTGCCCTGCACCCACTCCAGCGCGGCTACGAGCGGCGAGGAGCCGGCGGGGTCTTGTGTCACGACCTGCGCCTGTGCAGGCAATGCAAATGCGGCGACAAGGGCCGGGGCGAGAAGACGCTTCATGGCTTCACTCCATCACTGTCCGCCAGCCGATCGAGCACGGCGGCGACATAGGCCTGGGTTTCAGGGTAAGGCGGCACGCCGTGATAGCGCTCCACCGCTTCGGGCCCGGCGTTATAGGCGGCGAGGCTCTTGACGATGTCGCCGTCGAAACGATCCAGCATCCGCGCCAGATAGGCGGCGCCGCCATCGACGTTCGATGCCATGTCGTCCGGGTTCACATGCAAGTGAGCGGCGGTGGCCGGCATCAACTGCATCACGCCGCGCGCGCCTTTGGGCGACACCGCCTCCTGCCGCATCCGCGATTCCTGCCAGGCCACGGCCTGGATCAGGTCCTGGGCCAGGGCGTGGCGGGCGGCGGCGCTGGTAATGGCGGCAGTAACCGGGGTCAGCGGCCGGGCGGGTTCTCGAGCCAAGGGGCGAACCCCCTCGGTCCCGGCAATGACCGGACCTTTATATATGGCGGTCGATCCGTCGGGGCGAATGTCCATCACCTGGGCCAAGCCCGGGGCCGCAAAAGCCCCCAGCAGCTCGAAGGCCAACAAAGTCCTAAGACCTTGTTTTTGTTGAATAATACAACGCAAAACCCACCCATTCCCCGTCTCTTAAGGGAACGATACGCCAGCCTTGCGGGGTTTTCCACAGCGGGGCACGAGTTCCCTTGAAGGCCCAAGCCCTTAACGCTGCCGGAAATATTTTGTCCAGGACTGATACAAGCCTGACTTAGGGTCGTAGGGAACATTGCGTGCAGCGCTGGACCGTTATTAGGTGCGGCGGGGCATAAAACTCAGGATCGGTGGTGCCGATCCAGGGGGCTGGGTAGTGGGTCACAGGCATCGCAACAGACGGGCTTATTGGCGGCGTATTCGCGGCCAGGCGCTGGGTACTGTCAGCATCGTCCCCTTTCTGGTGATGGGCGTGGTCCGGGCCGTGGCCCAGCCGGTGGGCGCATCGGTGATCGCGGGACAGGCGCAAGTGTCGT
>JACCXK010000163.1 GCA_013697055.1 Alphaproteobacteria bacterium | reverse complement strand
CCGTTTAATTGATCGCGCGCAAAGCGCGCGGGGCGACGCCTTGTCCGTACGCTGTCGCTACGGACCGCTCGGCTGCCCCATACTCCTGCCCGAAGGCGAACTCGACCTCTAAAATTCCCGTAATGTTTATCGAAGTGTCGCGAATAGCGGGCGGCGAAAGCGCGCAGCGCTTTGTTTGCCTGCATAAAGCGCGCGGTCCTCGCAGGTGCAAAACAGCTTTTCCCTGTACGGACCAAGTGCTTGGGTCCAGTCTGGCGCCAACAAGAAGATGCAAAGGGGGAATTTCCATGGACATCAAGAAGCGTGACTTCCTGGGACTGGCCGCCGGTGTCGGCGCGGCCGGTCTGGCCGCCGCAAGCGAAGCCCAGGCGCAGGGCCGCCGCGCCGGTCCGGCCGGACGGCCGATCCCGACCGGCGATCGCGGCCTCGCCAACATGAATGTGCAGCCGTCCACTGTGGACTGGAACTACAAGCCGCGCCGCATCAACAAGGCGATCGAGCTGTGGGAAGACGGCCAGCCAATTTATTACAACGGCTCCGGCCTGGGGCCGGGCGTGGATGCCTATGCCCAGGGCGTGAAGATGGCGCGCACCTGGTACGACGCCATCAATGTCGAGTTCGAGCATGGCGCGATCGATTTCAGCCAGCTGCGCGAATTCATGCGCGGGCTGGTGGATGGCGGCCCCACGCGCAGCGGCCACCGCACCCCTGCGGTGTTCGTGGAAACCGGCATCATCGGCCTGGACGAAGCCTATGCCCGCGCCAACAGCTGGATGTTCACCCAGCTGCTGGATTGCGGCATCCACGGCATTCACCAGTGCCATGCCCGCGACACCAAGGCTGTGCAAGTGACCATGCAGATGGGGTGCCGCTATCCCTTCAAGCGGCCGGGCATCAAGGATCTGCCGATGCGCGGCCTGCGCGGCTCGGCCGGCGGCTATGCCGCCCAGATCTGGGGCGTGGACCTTTTCAAGTACAATCATGTCGCCGACCTGTGGCCGCTGAACCCGAAGGGCGAACTGATCTTCGGCGTGAAGATCGAGGATACCTATTGTGACCAGCAGGTCGAAGGCACACTGGCGCTGCCGGGCATGTCCATGGCCGAATGGGGCCCGGGCGATCACAGCTATTGGCTCTATGGCCTGGACGTGATGCCCGAAGACGGCTCGCCGCCGCCCGACATCATCGCCTTGCCGGAAATGGTGGCGGTGCGCAAACGCGTGCTGGAACTGTGCAAGAAGAACAAGGTGATGTTCCTCAATGCCGGTACCACCGATCCCAAGAAGCTGGACTATGTCATCGGCCAGATCGACGACGGCGCCATGGTGCTGGAGTGCGGCGAAGATGCCGCGATTATGGGCCGGGAACACACAAAACGGAAAATGCCTGTCTAGCGCGGTTATTTTGCGCCTTGGGTTCGTCGCGCGTGCTCACGTGCTTTCGCACGCTCCGCGCGACGCTCCTGCCCAAGTCACAAAATTCCTCGCGCTAGACTGCGCGGAAAATACGCAGACTGGGAACCGGGTTTTTGTTGCAATTGCGAAGGGTTTTAGGGGCCTTGGCGGTCTTGCGACTGCAGCAAATGCCATGCAAGGTCCGGCCCAACAAACGCCCGGGGGGGGGGTCGTGCAAATCCGCGATTTTCTCCCGGCGCGCGCCTGACGGCGCAGTTTGAACAGTTCAACCCTGGGAGTGAGTAATGAAGAAGACTATCCGCAATATTCTGCTGACGGCCGCCGCCGCGGTGGCACTGTCGCTGCCCGCATCGGCCCAGTTCCTCGGCAAGGAAGAAAACCCGATCGGCAATTTCGCCAAGGGCACGGTCTTCTGGTCGCCCAAGCCGACCACGCCGACGCCCTACACCGCGCCGAACAAGCCGCACTGGAAGCTGTCGGAAATCCTGGCCTCGCATAAGGGCCAGGGTGACTGGGTGCAGCCCATCGTGCGCAACAAGGACCAGGAGGGCGATTACATCTCCATGGCCCCGGGCAAGAAAACCAAGGAGATGATGTATCCGGACGACCGGGTGGTGTTTATCGTCTGGGACGGTTCGATCAAGGTCTCGATCGCCGGCCGCGAACCTTTTGTCGCCACCAAGGGCTTCATGGTCAACGTGCCCTTCCGCAATCTCTTCACGTTGGAAAATGTCGGCTCGACTCCGGCCCTGCGCTTCGAAGTGCGCCAGGTCGGCTCGGTGCCGCTCTATCCGGCCAGCGAGACGCCTGATCCCGTCAAGGGCATGACCTATACCAAGGTCACCAACCTGACCGGCCCGTCCAAGGAAAAGGAATCCAATCCGATCTATGTGGACTATATGAAGGAATTCAACGGCACGGATAAGGCCTATGGCGGCAAGTTCGTGTGGGACGACCACTTCACCTCCAACATCCTGCGCGGCAAAGGCGCCCCGGTTCCGCCGGATACCAACAAGGGCCACTTCCATGTCGGCTGGACCGAGTTCTGGTTCATCATGGAAGGCCATATCGGCATGAAGGTCGAAGGCGAGAAGTATTTCGTTTGCGATCCGGGTGACGTGATGATCGCCGCCCAAGGCCGCTGGCACCGCGCGGGTGACGACCCGAGCGCACCCTGGTCCACCCGCGTGCCGTTCAACCCGCGTCCGCCGATTCTGCACAACTTCGACGCAACCGGCGACTAACCTTCGGTCTTTCGGAAAGATCAACGGCGGCGCCTTACGG
>JACCXK010000150.1 GCA_013697055.1 Alphaproteobacteria bacterium | reverse complement strand
GCTTTATCGATTTCGAGCGCGGACGCCGCGCCGCCATCGCCACATCGCATCTGGAGATCAAGGGAACGCTCGCCATCGGCGCCTTCACCTTGTCGGGCATCGCCGACCGCATCGATGTGCTGACCAGCGGCGGCGCCGCGATCCTGGATTACAAGACCGGCGCCGCGCCCAGCAAGAAGCAGGTCGAAAACCTGATGTCGCCGCAACTGCCGCTGGAAGCCGCCATCCTGGCCAGTGGCGGTTTTGGCGACATCGGCAGCCGCGCCACCGAGGCACTGCTCTATCTCAGCCTGGCCAGCGAGAAATCGGCCCGCACGCCCCGTCTCATCGACGGAGCAGCCGAACTGGCGAAGGAAGCGGTTGACGCCTTGCAGCGCCGCATCGCCTGGTTTGCCGAAGAGAACACCCCTTACCGCTCCCGCGTGCGGCCCTATCGTGCCGATATCGCCGGCGATTACGACCATCTGGCGCGGGTGCGCGAATGGTCGCCGTCCGGCTGGGCGGAGGAGGAGTGATGCGCGATCCCTCCATGGTCGCCTCCGACCCGGAGATTTCCGCCTGGGTCGCCGCCAATGCCGGCGCCGGCAAGACCTATACCCTGGCCAACCGGGTGGCGCGGCTGCTCTTGGCCGATGCCAGCCCGCAGAAAATTCTCTGCCTCACCTTCACCAAGGCTGCCGCGGCCGAGATGCAGGATCGGTTGTTCAAGCAGTTGGGCGCCTGGGCCATGCTGCCCGACGATCACTTGCGCGCCGAGATCGTCAAGATCGGCGGTGACGCCCATGCCGACCTGCCCAAGGCCCGGCGGCTGTTCGCCGGCGCGCTGGAGACGCCGGGCGGGCTGAAGGTGCTGACCCTGCACGCTTTCTGCCAGGTGGTGCTGTCGCGCTTTCCGCTGGAAGCCGGCATTCCGCCCGCCTTCGAAATCCTGGACGACCAGTCGGCCCGCGAACTGATCGGCGAAGCGCGCCAGCATGTGCTGGAACGCGCCGGGTCGGGCGACGAAGTACTACGCGACGCGGTGGCATTGCTGGTGACAGAGACCAGCGAATTCACCCTGACGCGCATCCTGGATGCGGCACTGGGCGGCGACCGCCGCAAATTGGAGCGTTTCTTTGAAAGCGCTGCGGACCTCGCTGCAAAAGTGTTCACGGCGCATGGCGTGACGCCAGGCGAGACCGCGCAAGGCATCGGCGAAGATTTCTGCGCTGGCCTGGCGCGCGATATCGCCCAGTTGAAAACTATTCAGAGCTGGCTGGCGGGCGGCGGCAAGAGCGATGTCGATGCCGCGGCCAAGCTGGGCGCGGCATTCGACGGCGACCTGGCCGCCAGCTTCGCCGCGCTGGACAGCTTCTTCCTCACCACCAAGGGCGAGCCGCGTCTCAAACTGGCCAGCAAGGCGCTGGCCGATACCCAGCCCGGCTTGCTGGCCGCCCTCACCCAGTTGCAAGCGGAATTCTGCCAGGTCGCCGAACGCCGCCGCGCCGCCCGCGCCGCCCAACTCGCCCATGCCGCACTGACAGTGATCCACGCCATGAGCCAGAGGTACCGGGACGCCAAACGGCTGCGCGGGATGCTGGATTATGACGACCTGGTGGTGGAGACACGCAACCTGCTGTCCAACCAAGGCGCCGCGCAATGGGTGCTCTACAAGCTGGATGGCGGCATCGACCATGTGCTGATCGACGAGGCACAGGATACCAGCCCCGAACAATGGGAGATCGTGAAGAAGCTGACCGAGGAATTCTTCGTCGGCGTCGGGCGGGATCGCGCGCAATTGCGCACCATCTTCGCAGTGGGCGACGAAAAACAATCCATCTTCAGCTTCCAGGGCGCAGATCCCGGCCAGTTCGACATCAACCGGCGGCATTTTTCCGAAGTCATCGCCGGCGCGGAACAGCGCCTGCACGAAGTGCCGCTGATCACTTCACGCCGCTCGGCGCCGGAAATCCTGGCCTTTGTCGACAAGGTGTTCGAAAGCGAAGCGGCGCGCGCCGGCCTGACCGTCGGCGGCGGCGAGATCCTGCACCGCGCCCATCGCGAGACGGCCAGGGGCGGCATCGAGTTCTGGCCGGCGCTGGTCCCCGAAGAGGAAGAAGAGGCCGACTACTACGCCCCCGTCGATACGGTGCAGAAGGAAAGTCCGGTGGGCCGGCTGGCAGGACAGGTGGTGGACAAGATCGCGGGCTGGCTGAACAGCGGTGCGCGGCTGCCCGATCACGACAAGCCCATCGCGCCGCGCGACATCATGATCCTGCTGCCGCGCCGCGAACCGTTCGGCGGCGAAGTGATCCGGCAGATGAAGCAGCGCGGCATCCCGGTGGCGGGCGCCGACCGGGTGCGGCTGACCGAACAGATTGCCGCCATAGACCTGATCGCGCTGGGCCGCTTTGTGCTGCAGCGGGAAGACGATCTGACCCTGGCGGCGCTGCTGCGTTCGCCGCTCTGCAGCCTCAGCGAAGAGAATCTGTTTAATCTGGCGCATGATCGCAAAGCCGACTTGTGGAGCGCGCTGGTCGCACGGTCAGGCGACTTTCCGTCGGCGCACGGCTTTTTGTCGGCCATGCTGGAGCGCGCCGACTTTGCCCCGCCCTTTGAATTTTACTCCCATGCCCTGACCGCGCTGGGCGCCAAGGAAAAATTGCTGGCGCGGCTGGGGGCGGAATCCGCCGACGCCATCGACGAGTTCCTCTCCCTGACCCTGACGCATGAAAAAAGCCATTCGCCCTCGCTGGAAAGCTTTCTCGACTGGGTCGATCGCGGCGGCACCGAGATCAAGCGCGACATGGAACGCGGCCGCAACGAAGTGCGGGTGATGACGGTGCATGGCGCCAAGGGCCTGGAGGCCGACATCGTGATCCTGCCCGACACCACCTCCCTGCCCGAGCCGCCCAGCCGCAAGGGGCATCTGCTTTATGGCGAAGACGGTGTGCTGTTTCCGCTGTCCAACGAGGACGCACCGGACGTGGTGAAACGCGCCAAGCAGCGTGCCGAAGCCGAGACCCTGCGCGAGCATCGCCGCCTGTTGTATGTGGCGCTGACGCGCGCCCGCGACCGGCTTTATGTCTGCGGTTTCGAAAGCAAGAAAGGCGTCAAGGACGGCTCCTGGTACCAGCTGGCGCAAGCGGCCGCCGAGAGTCTGGGCACCAGCGTGGCGCGCGGCGACGGCACCATCACCACATTCGGCACCCTGGATGATGAAAAAGGCGCTGTGACAAAGGAAGTGGCGAAGCAGAAATCTCTGCCGGGTTGGGTGTCCGTCTCTGCTCCCATTGAACCGGCACTACCGCGTTTGATCCGTCCGTCTGAGGCGGTCGGTGTCACGCCGCCCACTTTTTCGCCGCTGGGCGCTGGCGCGCAACGCTTTCGGCGCGGCAACGCCGTGCATGCGCTGCTGGCCCGGCTACCCGACATCGCACCAGAAAAACGACGCGCCGTGGTGCTGAAATTCATCCAGGCCAGCGGATTGAAGGATGCCGAAGCCTTGGCGGACGAAGTGCTGGCCGTTCTGGACGATCCGCAATTCGCCGCCGCTTTCGCGCCTGGCAGCCAGGCGGAAGCAGGCCTGCTGGCCGAGCTTCCCGAATTCGGCAAAGGTGCGCGGATCAATGGCCGCATCGACCGGCTGGCGGTGACGGATGAACAGGTTCTGATTCTCGACTTCAAGACCAATCGCCCGCCGCCGGCCCGCGAAGCGGAAGTTCCCGCGGTCTATCTCGCCCAGATGGCGCTCTACCGCGCAGGTGCAGCGAAGATTTTTCCCGGACGGCGCATCATCTGCGGCCTGGTGTTCACCGACGGGCCCCGGCTTTTACAGCTTTCCGATGTGGTTCTGGATGCCCAAATGGCGAGGATTTCCGCCCGCCTTGACCCGGCGGTGGCACGTTCCTAGATATGGTGTCGCAGTAGCTCAGGAATCAAAATCATGCCCCTTAAAGTGTCCGACGCCTCGTTCCAGGCCGATGTCCTGGATGCCAAGAAGCCCGTGCTGGTGGATTTCTGGGCCGAGTGGTGCGGACCCTGCCGCATGATCGCGCCCGCGCTGGATGAGCTGTCGGCGGAGCTGGGCGACAAGGTCACCATCGCCAAGTTGAACATCGACGAGAACCCGCACGTCCCCACCAAGTATGGCGTGCGCGGCATTCCCACCATGATGATCTTCTCGGGCGGCCAGGTCGCCGCGACCAAGGTCGGCGCGCTGCCCAAATCCAAGATCAAGGAATGGATCGAAAGCTCGATCTAGTCCTCCTTGTCATGGCCGGGCTTGACCCGGCCATCCATCTTTATTAGTGGCGCTTCGCGCACTGGATGGCCGCCCCAAGGGCGGCCATGACATTTTGGGGCTGAGGCTAGCTGTTCTCGGCCAGCACCACGCCCGCCAAGTAAAGTGAACCGCAGATCAATATGCGCGGCGGCGTGCTGTCATCATCCAGCCGCGTCCAGGCGTGGATCTGCAGCATGGCGTCGTCCAGGTCTTCGGCCGGGGCGCTGTCCAGCCCGGCGCGGCGCGCCACGTCATACAACGCGCCCGCGCCCATGCTGGAGTCCTCGCCGGGAATGCCCACCGTCACCACATGCCGCGCCAACCCGTCGAAGCTGCGCAGGTAGCCCAGCGCATCCTTGTTCGCCAGCATGCCGCAGATCAGATAAAGCGGCCGTTCGCCATGCTCTTCCATGTCGGCCATGGCGCGCGACACCGCTTCGGCGCCATGCGGATTGTGACCGCCGTCCAGCCAGACCTCGGCGCCCCTGGGTGCGGTTTCCACCAGCGGGCCCTTGTGCAGGCGCTGCAATCGCGCCGGCCATTCCACCGTGGCAAGGCCACGCTCGATCCCGGCATCAGTGCCCCAGCCGAGTTTCCGGCCTTCAAAGATCCCGGCATGGCGCAGGGCAGCGATGGCGACACCGGCATTCTCGATCTGGTGGCGGCCCACCAGTTTGGGCAGCGGCAAATCCAAAAGTCCCTGCTGGTCTTCATAGACCATGCGGCCATGCTCGGGACGGCTGACGAAATCCTGGCCGAATTCATAGACCGGCACGCCCAGCCGGTCGGCGCGCGCCAAAATCACATCGCGCGCGATCGGGGCCTGCGGCCCCACCACCAGCGGCGCACCTTTCTTGATGATGCCGGCCTTCTCGGCGGCGATGCCGCCCAGATCGTCGCCCAGGAATTCCTTGTGATCCAGGCCGACCGGCTGGATCACCGTCATGGCCGGATGCAGCACGACATTGGTGGCGTCAAAGGTGCCGCCCAGCCCGACTTCCAGGATGGTGGCGTCGGCGGGATAGCGCGAAAAGGCCAGGAACATGGCGGCGGCGGTGATCTCGAAGAAGGTGATCTCGCGGCCGGCATTGACCTGCTCGACCTCTTCCAGCAGCGACACCAGCGCCTCTTCCGAGATCAACTTGCCGGCAATGCGGATGCGCTCATGGAATCGCACCAGGTGCGGCGAGGTATGAACATGCACGCGCAAGCCCTGCGCCTCCAGCATGGCGCGGGCGAAGGCGCAGGCACTGCCCTTGCCGTTGGTGCCCGCGACATGGATCACCGGCGGCAGGCGCAGATGCGGATTTCCGAGATTGGCCAGGAGCCGCAGGATGCGGTCCAGCGCCAGGTCGATCTTCTTGGGATGCAGGGACAAGAGGCGCCGCAGCACCGCATCGCTGCGGGTGGTTTCGGACAGCATTACGCCCCCTTCATTTAAGAAGTTGCGGCAGCGCTGCCGTTGCCATTGCGCTTGGGCATGTTCAGGACCTTGCTGCGCGGCTTGCCCTGTTTCATCAAAAGATGCAGCAGCCGCGACAGGGTGGCCCGCAATTCCTTGCGATGGGTGACCATGTCCAACATGCCGTGTTCCAAGAGGTACTCGGCGCGCTGGAAGCCTTCCGGCAGCTTCTCGCGGATGGTCTGGGCGATGACGCGGGCGCCAGTGAAGCCGATCTGCGCGCCCGGCTCGGCGATCTGGATGTCGCCCAGCATGGCATAGGAGGCGCTGACGCCGCCAAAGGTGGGATCGGTCAGCACGACAACGTAAGGGAGCCCGGCCTCGCGCAGCATGTCGACACAGATGGTGGCGCGCGGCATCTGCATCAAGGAGAGAATACCTTCCTGCATGCGGGCGCCGCCGGACGCGACGAACAGGATGTAGGGGCGCTTTTCCTTGGTCGCCGCCTGCAAGCTCTCCACCAGCGCCTCGCCCACGCCCATGCCCAGGCTGCCGCCCAGGAAGTCAAAAGGCTGCACGCCGATCATGACGGCCAAGCCATCAATGGTGCCGCGCGCGGCGGTAAAGGCTTCGGGCCGGCCCGTCTTGGCGCGGGCGCCCTTGATCTCGTCGGCATATTTCTTGTCGCCGCGGAAGCGTAACGGATCGGCGGCAACGGTCGGCGGCACCAGTTCGGTGAAGCTGCCGGCGTCGAAGGTATAGGCAAAACGCTCGGCCGGGCCGATGCGCATGTGATGGCCGCAATTGGGGCAGACATTCAGGTTGCTCACCAGGTCACGGTGGAAAACCATCTCGCCGCAGGACGGACACTTCTTCCACAGATTCTCCGGCGTATCGCCGCGATCCTTGCCGCCCATCAGGCCCTTGATCCGGGGCCGGACAATGTTGGTGATCCAGTTCATGCCGGCACCTTACCATGGCGGGCCGCATGGGTGGAACCGGCCAAAGTGCGGGTCAGGCCCAGGACTTCGGCGATGACCTTGTCCTTGCCGCCGTTAAGGTTTGCGGCAACCAGGCTGACAATCGCCGAGCCCACCACCACCCCGTCGGCCAACGCCGCGATGGCGGCGGCCTGTTCGGGGGTTCGGATGCCGAAACCCACGGCGCAGGGCAGATCGGTGACGGCGCGCACCCGCGCCAGAGCGGCGCGGACTTCGTCTTCAGGCACCGACTTGGTGCCGGTCACGCCGGCCACCGAAACATAATAAAGAAAGCCCGAGGCGTCGGCGACAATGCGCTTCAGCCGCGCGTCATCGGTGGTCGGGGTGACGAAGCGAATCACATCGACGCCCTGCGCCTTGGCCGGCAAGCGCAGCACTTCGTCTTCTTCGATCGGCAGGTCCACCACGATCAACCCGTCAACCCCGGCCGCCGCCACATCCTTGGCGAAGCGCGCCGTGCCATGGGCATGGATGGGGTTGTAGTAGCCCATCATCACGATGGGCGTGGTCTTGTCGATTTTGCGGAATTTCTCGACCATCTTGAACACCTTGGCCATGGTGGCGCCGGATTTTAGCGCCCGCACCGACGAGGCCTGCACCGCCGGGCCGTCAGCCATGGGATCGGTGAAGGGCATGCCCAGCTCGATAATGTCGGCGCCGCAAGACGGCAGCTTTTCCAGGATGGCGAAGCTGGTCTCCATGTCGGGATCGCCGGCGGTGATGAAGGGCACGAAGGCCGTGCGGCCTTCCTTTTTCAGGGCGGCGAATCTTGCGGCAAGCCGGTTCACAGCTTCTCTCCCAGCTTTTCGGCCACCGAGAAAATATCCTTGTCGCCGCGCCCCGACAGGCAGACGGCGATGATCTGGTCCTTGTTCATCTGTCTTGCTACCTTGCAGACATGGGCGATGGCATGGGCCGGTTCCAGCGCCGGGATGATGCCTTCCAGCTTGGACAGCAGCATGAAAGCGTCCAGCGCCTCCTTGTCGGTGACGGCGTAATACTTCACCCGGCCGATATCCTTGAACCAGCTATGCTCGGGGCCGACCCCCGGATAATCCAGCCCCGCCGAGATGGAATGGGCCTCGATGATCTGGCCGTCGGAATCCTGCAACAGGTAGGAGCGCGCGCCATGCAGCACGCCCGGCGAGCCCTTGGAGATGGTGGCGGCATGGCGGGGCGTGTCGACGCCGTCGCCCGCCGCTTCCACGCCGTGGATTTCCACGCCCGCGTCATCGACAAAAGGATGAAACATGCCCGCCGCATTGGAGCCGCCGCCGACGCAGGCCACGATCAGATCCGGCAGGCGCTGTTCGCGGTCAATCATCTGGGCGCGGGTCTCGTTGCCGATCACCGTCTGGAAATCCCGCACCATGGCGGGATAGGGATGCGGCCCCACCACCGAGCCGATGATGTAAAACGTGTCGTGGACATTGGCGACCCAGTCGCGCAACGCCTCATTGGTGGCGTCTTTCAGGGTGCGCGAGCCCGACGACACGCCCTTCACTTCGGCTCCGAGCAGGCGCATGCGGAAGACGTTGGGCTTCTGCCGCTCCATGTCGACATCGCCCATATAGATAGTGCAAGGCAGGCCGAAGCGCGCCGCCACGGTGGCGGTGGCGACGCCATGCTGGCCGGCGCCGGTCTCGGCAATGATGCGGGTCTTGCCCATGCGGCGGGCGAGCAAGATCTGGCCCAGGCAATTGTTGATCTTGTGCGCGCCGGTGTGGTTGAGGTCCTCGCGCTTTAGATAAATCTTCGGACCGCCCAGATGCGCCGTCAGCCGCTCGGCGAAATAGAGCGGGCTTTCGCGGCCGACATAATGGGTAAGAAGCCCCGAAAGTTCTTCGTGAAACGCCGGGTCCTTTTTCGCCGCCTCATAGGCCTGTTCCAGGGACAGCACCAAGGGCATCAGGGTCTCGGCGACAAAGCGGCCGCCATAGGCGCCGAAATGGCCGCTGGCGTCGGGACCGGCGCGCAGGGAATTGGGAATCTGGTTCACGCGCGCACCAATGTTTTTGTAGCGTTGATAAAATCGGCGATGCGGGCGGCATCCTTCACGCCCGGCGCGCTTTCCACGCCGGAGGACACATCCACCGCCAGCGCGCCCGACAATTCGATGGCGCGCGCGACATTGTCGGGATCCAGGCCACCGGCCAGGAACCAGGGCTTGCTGAAAGTGCGGCCTGCCAAAATCTTCCAATCGAAGGCCGCGCCATGACCGCCGGGATAGCTGGCGCCCTTGGGCGGGCGGGCATCGAACATCAGCATGTCGGCGGTAGATTCATATTCCGCCGCCGCGGCCAGGTCGGACACATCGGCCACCGGCAGCGCCTTGATGACGGGCACACCGAACTTGCCGCGAATGTAAGCGGTACGGCGGGCGCTTTCGCTGCCGTGCAGCTGCAGGAAGTCGGGCTTCACCGCCGCGATCACCGCCTCGATGCCGGCATCATCCATGTTGCAGATCAGCGCCACGATCTTCAGCCGCCCGCGCATGGCATCCGCCAGCACCCGCGCCTGTTCCAAAGTGACAAAGCGCGGAGACTTGGGATGGAACACCAGCCCGCCATAGGCCGCACCAGCACGCACCGCCGCATCAATTGTGTCGGGGCTGGTAAGGCCGCAGATTTTGACCGAAATGCTCATGGGTTCCGGGTGTATGGGCTCCACCGGCCCCAAAATCAAGCAAACCCGGTTAAGCTGCTGGAATGCCCAAGCTTTCGGCAATGTCCCGCGCCGCCTGGGCGGGGTCCGTTGCCCCCGTGATAGGGCGGCCGATCACCAGCTTGCTGGCGCCGGCCGCGATCGCCTCGGCTGGGCCCATCACCCGCTTCTGATCGCCCACGTCACTGCCGGCAGGACGGATGCCCGGCACCACCAAAAGAAAGTCCGGTCCCAGCTCTTTGCGCAGCCGCGCGATTTCATGGGCCGAACACACCACGCCATCCAGGCCGCATTGCTGGGTCAGCGACGCCAGGCGCAGCACCTGGTCGCCCACCGGCGGCGTCAGACCGACGCTGGGCAGATCTTCGTCCGACAGGCTGGTCAGCATGGTGACGGCGATCAGCTGGGTGGAGGGTGAGACGCTCTTCACCGCGTCCCGCGCGGCGCGCATCATCGCCGCCCCGCCCTGGGCATGGACATTGAGGATGGAAACGCCCAGCGCCGCAGCGGCGCGGGCCGCACCCGCCACGGTATTGGGAATGTCGTGGTATTTCAGGTCCAGGAAGACCGGCATGCCCATATCCAGAAACGGGCGCACGCCGTCAGGACCGTGGGCGTTGAAAAATTCCAATCCCAGCTTCAAGCCGCCGACAGAGCCGCGCACACGCTCCGCCAGTTCGCGGGCATAGTCGGGATCGGTGGTATCGAGAGCTACAAGTATTGGATTCAGAAGAGGGGCCGGATTCGCTGTCACGCTTCCGGCGTACCGCCATTCAGGCGCTCGCGCAATTCCTTGCCGGTGCGGAAGAAAGGCGCGCGCTTCTGGCCAACCGAAACCGGCTCGCCGGTGCGCGGATTGCGGCCCATGCGGCTGGGACGAACCTTGACGCTGAAGGCACCAAAGCCACGAAGTTCCACGCGATGGCCGTCGGCCAGCGCCTTGCTGATGGAATCCAGCACGGTCGTCACGATGCGCTCGACATCGCGGTGATATAGATGCGGATAACGAGCGGTAAGCCGCGCAACCAATTCTGACTTGATCATCCCCAGCCCCTTTGAGGGACACGCCACGGGGGTTTGCCCCCGCAACTGGGGATAACCTGTCATGGCAGGTTCCCGCCCGTCAACGGGAAGCATATGAAAAATCAGACTTTTTTGCTTCCCAACCCCGGTTTTCGTCCGTGGGCGATGCATTTTGGCCTCTTCTTGCCCGCCCTTTAAGCGGCTTGCGCGGATTTGGGGGGCAAGGGAAAGTCGTTCCAACCAATAAAGACTGGGGAGTGGGACATGAGAATTCGTCATTTTGCCTTGAGCTTGGGCCTGATTCTGGCGGCCGTGAGCGGCGCCCGGTCGGCACCGATACCCAAAGAGACCTGGATCGGCGCCTGGGGCTTTGTCCCCATCCCGCTGCCGCCGGGCATTACCCCCGCCGCGCCGGTCACCGCTCCGGTCGCCGTGCCGCTGTCCGCAGCCCAGCCGACACAGCCCGTTGCGACGCCGCCTGGCCCGCCGTTGCTGGAAAATCCCGGCAACCTGGCCGTCGTCAATCCGGAAGCCGATCCCTCCAACATCACCATCCGCGAGTTGGTGCGCGTCTCGGTGGCGGGCAAGCGCCTGCGCATTCGCATCAGCAATGAAGGCGGCAGCGATGCGCTGGTGCTGGGCGCGGTGCATGTCGGCGCCGCGGGTCCCGATGGCACGGTGCTGCCGGGCAGCGACCATGCTGTAACCTTCGATGGCCGCAGCAGCGTGGTGGTGCCCGCGGGCGCGCCGCTGCTGTCCGATGCAGTGGATTTGAAAACGGAGGCCCTGGAAAAGCTGGTGATCTCCATCCATGTGCCGGGCACGATGTCGCGCGTCGGCCATAGCCTCTACCAATATGTCGCCGGCCAGTCCGGCGATCACACCGCCACGGCTTCGTTGCCGGGGGCGCGCATCATGCGCCTGCCCGCTTTGGTGACCCAGGTCGAGGTCGATCCGGTCAGCGCCGATTCCGTGGTCGTGACCTTTGGCGATTCCATTACCGAAGGCGCCGCCTCCACCAACAACGCCTTCCGCGGCTGGCCCGACCGCCTGGCCGAGCGCCTGGCCGCGGCCAAGAGCAAATACTCGGTGGTCAATGCCGGCATCGGCGGCAATCGCCTGCTGCGTTACGGCACCGGCCCGGGCGCGCTGGCGCGGCTGGACCGCGACGTTTTTGGGGTGGCGGGTGTGAAGGCCGTGATCCTGCTGGAAGGCATCAATGATATCGGCCGCGGCTTTACCCCGACGGGCCCGCAGGATCCCGCCACCCTGGAAGCGCTGATCGCCGCCGACAAGCAGTTCATCGCCCGCTGCCATGCCCATGGCATCAAGGTCTATGGCGCGCTGCTGACGCCCTATCAGGGCGCGGGCTATGCCTCGCCGGCGGGCGAGGCGGTGCGGTCCGGCCTCAACAACTGGATCAAGACCAGCGGCGCGTTTGACGGGGTGGTGGATTTCGCCACGCCCACCGGCGATCCGGCCAATCCCCTCACCTTCCGCAGCGATTACAATCTGCGCGACAAGCTGCATCCCAACGATGCCGGCTATGAGGCAATGGGCAAGGCCATCGATCTGGGTCTTTTCAAGTAATGACGCACGATCCGGTGCTGGATGCGCATGAACATGCCGAGCATGCCGAGCATGCGGCCCATGCGCGGGACCCGTTCATCGCTAAAGTCTCCATCACCGTCGCCGTGCTGGCGGTGATGGCGGCAGCGGCCGGTTCGCTGGAGACGGTGGAAGGCGGCCGCGCCATCACCGAATCCAGCGAGGCGGTGCTGGCCCAGGACAAGGCCACCGACAGCTGGAACGAATACCAGGCCGACAGCCTGAAGCGGCACATGTATGAAATCGCACTGGGCAATGGCGGCGCAAAGGCGGAGGATTACCGCAGCGAAATCGGCAAGGACCGCGAAGGCCAGGCCAAGGCGCGCGAAAAGGCGCAAGACGCCGAGAAGGGCCGCGACCTGCGCCTTCGCGAAAGCGCGTTGCACGAACGGCGCCATCACTGGTTGACCGGCGCCGCCACCCTGATCGAGATCGGCATTGCCCTCAGCACCGTGGCGATCATCACCAGCCGGCGGACCTTCTGGTTTTCGGCGGTGGGCTTGGGTACGGTGGGCGCAGGCCTGTTTGCCTTCGCTTATCTGGGATAACGGAGAGTGTGGTACCGCTACGGCCGCATCAACCGGCCCACCTACTTCCTGGGCCTGGGGCTCCTGATGGCGATCTATGCCGCTGTGAACGCGGTGATGACCAGACCCGCTGGTGTCAGCGAAGTCGTGATCGTCCTGTTGATGGTGCCGCGGCTGCACGACATCGGAAAGTCCGGCTGGTGGGCGGGGGGCGTTGATCCTTGCGGAACTTGTTGTGGCGGGCCTGGCGGTGTGGGCGGCGACCGTCCGGAACAACGACGAGATCATCTTGATTGCGTCCGGCCTCTTCGTGCTGGTCGCGCTGGCCCTGCTGGTCTTGCTGGGATGCATTCGCGGCGAGCCGGGATCCAACAAATGGGGCGCAGCGCCGCCGCCCGGCCTGTCGCTGAAAACCTACAAGGCCGGCAAGGATACGGAAGAGGCCGACGCTTTTTCCTGAGGGTCTAGGCGGCAACCACCGCGAGATCGCCCTGCTGCATCAGCACGCTGGCGGTGTCGAACATGCCCTGGTGCTCGGTGATCTTGCCGTCCTTTACCGTCCAGCGGATCGAGATGTCCGTGGTGACATACTTGCCGCTGGTGCGGTGCAGGGCCTCAGCCTCGAACAAGCCCCAGATCTGGTCGCCCTTGGCGGTGATGGTCTTGGGCTCAAAGCGCACGAAGCTGTAACGCGAGAATAGCAGCGCGGTATATTCCTTCATGCCCGCATGGCCGCGATGGGTGCCGCCGAAGCGGAAGAATTCGCGCGGCGCGGTCGCCTTCCACACCACATCGGGCGAGAGCGCATCGAACAGAGGCTGCAGGTCGCCCGCCCTGAACGCGCCGATCACCGACAGCATCAGCGTTCTGTTGGACTGTTCCTGCGTCATCAAAGAATTCTACCTTGCATGGCGGGCGAAATGCCTGCCGGTTGGGGAAAATGCCGGGTGAAGAAAAAACGGCTTGCGCGCGAATCGCCACACAAACGCGGATGAAATCGGGGCGTGGCTACAGGCGCGTGTCGCTCAAGTCAATACATGGCAGCAGCCACCTGCGCGCATGGCAGTGACATATCATCTGGCATGTCAGAGACGGCCACAAAGCCGCCACACTTAATGCGCGTTGGCTTCCGCCACCGCATCGTGCACCACCTTCTGGATGGTGTTGATGTCGTTCTGGGCGTTGTCGACATAGGCCTTGATGCAGAGACTGAAGGCGGTGGCCTTCTGGTTATAGGACCGCACTTTCAGATTGTAGGAATTCATCGCATCCGGATCGTTGCCCGGCTGGACCGGCGCCTTGCCGATCGGCTCGCACTTGGGATGCGGATAAAAATCAGGCGGCATGTTGGTGCCGCCGCTCGACAAGGGGGGCGAAAGCGGCTGGGCGAAAGCCGGACCGATCAGTGCCAGCGCCGCCGCGATTGTTCCCAAAATCCGCATTCCAAGGCTCCTTTGCCGCGCCGCACCATTATAAGCGCGACATAATGTATACAAAACTTGCCGTCCGGCACCCTGCCACTTACGGTCACGAAAATCACGAATTGCCCCGGGGAAGATTAAGTATGATCGATCGCAGACAGATGCTGGCCAGCGCGTCGGCCCTGGCCCTGATGGGGCCCGCCCTGGCCCAGGCGCAGGCCCCCGCCGAAACCAACTGGCTGCATTATGCCAACGACCTTTCCAGCACCCGCTATTCGCCGCTGGACCAGATCCATGCCGGCAATTTCGACAAGCTGGAACTGGCCTGGCGCTTCAGCACCAATGCGTTGGGCCCGCGTTTCGATGCCGACTACCAGTCCACCCCGCTGGTGGTGAAAGGCCGCATCTATTGCACCGCCGGCTTCCGCCGCGACGTGGTCTGCCTGGACGCCGGCACCGGCGAACTTCTCTGGATGCACACCCATGACGAAGGCCAGCGCATCGGCAGCAGAGGCGGTCCCGGCCTGGGTGTCGGCTATTGGACCAATGGGGCGGCCGAACGCATCATCTATGTGACGCGCGGCTACACCATGTTCTCCCTGGATGCCAAGACCGGCCTGCCCGATCCGAATTTCGGTCCGGGCGGCTCCATCGACCTGCGCAAGAATGACGACCAGGAGATGGATCCCAACAAGGGCGTGATCGGCATACATGCCCCACCGCTGGTGGTGAACAATGTCGTGGTGGTGGGCTCGGCCCCCACCGCCTTCTCCAAGGGCTATCTGCGCGGCTTCGACGTCAAGACCGGCACGCGCAAATGGATCTTCCACACCATCCCGCAGAAGGGTGAGTTCGGCTACGAGACCTGGACCACGCCGGGCCAGGCGGAAGCTGCCGGCAACATGGGCGTGTGGGCGCCGATGTCGGCCGATACCGAGCTGGGCCTGGTCTATGCGGGCGTGGAATCGCCGCCCACCGACCTGTTGGGCGTCAGCCGGACCGGGCCTCACCTGTTCGCTGAAAGCCTGGTGGCGCTGGACATCGAAACCGGCGTGCGCAAGTGGCATTACCAGATGATCCACCACGGCATCTGGGACCGCGATGTCTCCTGTGCCGGCGTGATTTGCGACATCCCCCACAATGGCAAGATTATCAAGGCGATCGCCCAGCCCACCAAGCAGGGTTACGTCTATGTGCTGGACCGCGCCACCGGCAAGCCGATATGGCCGATTCCGGAAAAGCCCGTCGCCAAGGGCAATGTGCCGGGCGAATGGTATTCGCCCACCCAGCCCATCCCCAGCGCGCCGCCGCCCTTCGCCAAGCAGGGCACCTCGGTGGACAGCCTTGTGGACTGGACACCCGAGATCAAGGCGCGGGCGCTGGAGATCGCCAGCCACTATCACCTGGGTCCGCTCTACGATCCGCCGCCCATGGTGGATGACAAGATTTTCGGCATGCTCAATCTTCCGGGCCTGCAAGGCGGCATCAACTGGCCGGGCGCGTCCTATGACCCGGAAACGCACATGCTCTATCTGTTCGCCAAGAACCAGATCGAGGTCAGCGGCGTGATGAAGACGCCGGACGGCAAGGTCATCCAGCGCGGCGGACAGCCGGCGGCCGGCAGCGCCGACGCCAATGGCGGCGCCTTTGGCGGCATCGCCAGCATCAAGGGCGCGGTAGGACCGCAGCGCGGCTCTGTGAGCAAGGACGGCATCAACGATCCCATCGTGCCAGGCATGATCTCCATCGAAGGCATTGCCCTGATGAAGCCGCCTTACGGCACCATCACGGCCATCGATCTCAGCAAGGGCACTCTGGCGTGGCAAATCGTGCATGGCGAGACGCCCGATCACATCAAGAACCACCGCTTGCTCAAGGGCGTCACCATTCCGCGCACCGGACAGACCGGCATCCTGGGCACCCTGACCACCAAGACCCTGATCATCTGCGGCGATTGCGGCCTGTTCACCGACGAGACGGGCAAAAAGGGCGCGCGGCTGCGCGCCTATGACAAGCTCACCGGCGAGCAAAAGGGCGCGGTGTTCATGGACAAGGTGCAGACCGGCGCCACCATGACCTATATGCACCA
>JACCXK010000133.1 GCA_013697055.1 Alphaproteobacteria bacterium | reverse complement strand
CTCCAAGGTGGTGCGCTCGACCCAGACCGTGGAGCAGAACGCCTTGAACACCAGCGGTGGCGGCAGCGGCGCGGCCGTGTCGGTCGCCAATGCCCTGCCGGGCGGTGCGGCATCCGGCGGCAGCGATCCGGCCAAGGACACTTCGGGCCGCACCGAGGAAACCACCAACTACGAAATCTCCAAGAAGGTCACGACCTCCACGGTGGACGGCGGCGACGTCAAGAAGCTGTCGGTCGCGGTGGTGGTGGACGGATCGGGCGAGACTGCCGCCGCCTACAAGGCGCGCACGCCGGAGGAAATGGCCAAGATCACCGCGCTGGTGAAATCGGCCATGGGCTTTGATGCAGCGCGCGGCGACCAGGTGCAGGTCACCAACATGGCTTTCGCGCGCATGGACCAGGCGGTCGGCAGCGAAGCGCCCAAGCCGCTGCTGGGCCTGGACGCGTCCTATTGGTTCAAGATCATCGAGGCGGCGATCCTGTGCATCAGCGCCCTGCTGATCGGCCTGTTCGTCGCAAAACCCCTGATAAACCGGGTCTTCACGGCCCAAACCGCGGCCGCCAACGGCCCGTCGCAGATCGCCAATGCCTCTCCGGTCGCCGGCGCCCTGCCCGCGCCCGGCGCCGAGCCAGGCGCCCCGCAAGCCGATGGCACGCCCGCTCTGCCCCCGCCCTCGTCCATCGATATCAGTCGCATCGACAACCAGGTGCGCGACAACTCCGTCAAGAAAGTCGGTGAAGTGGTTTCCGCGCATCCCGAAGAAGCGCTGGCGATCATCCGCACCTGGCTGCATCAACCGGTCTAAACCATGTCAAAAGCCAGCAAACCCGCCGTCAAAGACGACATCCGCTCCCTCTCGGGGGCCGAGCGCGCCGCCGTCATCATGCTCTCCCTCGGCGAGGAAAATTCCGAGCAGATCTGGAAGATGATGGACGAGGAGGAGATCAAGGAAATCTCCCAGGTGATGTCCAATCTCGGCTCGGTCTCCTCCACGGTGATCGAAAAGCTGCTGGTGGATTTCGTCGGCCAGATGTCGGGCACCGGCTCGATCATGGGCTCTTACGAATCCACCGAGCGCCTGCTCGCCCGCATGTTGCCGGGCGAGAAGGTCGGCAACATTATGGAAGAAATCCGCGGCCCCGCCGGCCGCACCATGTGGGACAAGCTGGCCAATGTGAACGAAACCGTTCTGGCCAACTATCTGAAGAACGAATATCCCCAGACCGTCTGCGTCGTGCTGTCCAAGATCAAGTCGGAACATGCCGCGCGCGTGCTGGGCGCCCTTCCCGAGGAGTTTGCCCTGGAAGTGGTGCAGCGCATGCTGCGCATGGAAAGCGTGCAGAAGGACATCCTGGACAAGGTCGAGCAGACCCTGCGCGTGGAATTCATGTCCAACCTGGCGCGCACCGCCAAGCGCGACGCCCATGAGCAGATGGCCGAAATCTTCAATAATTTCGACCGCCAGACCGAAAGCCGCTTTATTACCGCTTTGGAAGAACGCAGCCGCGACAGCGCCGAGCGCATCAAGGCGCTGATGTTCACCTTCGAAGACCTTTCCAAGCTGGATCCGGGTTCGATCCAGACCCTGCTTCGCAATGTCGAGAAGGACAAGCTGGGCCTGGCCCTGAAGGGCGCTACCGACGGGTTGCGCGACGTGTTCTTCTCCAACATGAGCGAGCGCGCCGGCAAGATCCTGCGCGACGACATGGAAGCCATGGGTCCGGTGCGCCTCAAGGACGTGGACGAAGCGCAGATGCGCATGGTCAATGTCGCCAAGGATTTGGCCAACAAGGGCGAAATCATGATCGCCGGCGGCAGCGCCGAAGACGAGCTGGTGTATTGATGGCCCCTTCCAACAACAAAGCCGCCCACAAGTTCACCTTCGACACCGAGTTCAGTGGCGCGGAAAACCGCCCGGCCCCGGCCGCGCGTGCGCGCCAGAAGCAGACCCTCACCAACGAGGAACTGGACGCGCTCAAGACCGTGGCCCGCAGCGAAGGCGAAAACAATTCCCAGGCCCGCGCCGCCGAGGCCCTGGAGCGGTCCATCGCCGCCCTGACCATCTCGGTGCGCGCCGCCCTGGACACCAGCCATGCCGAGATTGAGGCCCTGCGCGATGAAGCCGCGCGTCTCGCATTGGCCATGGCCAAGAAAATCGCCCCCGCCGCGCTCGCCGCCCTGCCCGAAGGCGATGTCGAGATCGCCCTGCGCCAGGCGATGCACCAGGCCATCGGCGAGCCGCGCATCACCCTGCGCGCCGCCCCCGCCGTGGCCGCAGTGCTGGAGCCGCGCCTGGCCGCTATCGCCCATGAAGAAGGTTATGAAGGCCGCCTCGCCATGGCCGCCGATCCCGCCATGACCGGCGGCGACTGCCGCATCGAATGGCGCGGCGGCGGCGCCGAGCGCAGCGAAAAGATCATCGAAGACGCGCTGACCGCGCTGATCGCCCACCGTTTCTCCGCTACCCAAGTGAAAGGATAACTCCCATGGCGACCGACAATGTCGATCTGCCCGATCTGAGCCAGGAAGCCCCCCCCGGCACCGCCGCCGCGCTGCTCAATATGGACACGCCGGCCGAAGCCACGCCCAAACATTCCGCCGTCGACCTGGAAGCGGTGTTCGATGTGCCGGTCACGGTCAGCGCCGTGCTGGGCAAAAGCTCGATGGAAGTCAGCCAGCTCCTGAAGCTGGGCAAGGGCACCGTGGTGGAGCTGGACCGCAAGGTCGGCGAAGCCATCGACATCTATGTGAATGACCGCCTGGTCGCGCGCGGTGAAGTGGTGCTGGTCGAGGATCGCCTCGGCATCACCATGACGGAAATTATCAAGGCCGGCTCCGGCTCGTAAGGCCCGTTTTTTAAAGGATTATTGCCATGCGCCTTCTCATCGTCGGCAGCCTGCAGGGCCAGATCGGCCTGGCCACCAAAATCGCCATGGACAAGGGGGCGAAAGTCACCCATGCCGCGGATATCGAGCAGGCGCTGGCCTCGCTGCGTGGCGGCGTGGGCGCCGACCTGGTGTTCTGCGATGTGAGCCTGGACATCGCCAGCCTCGTGCGCGGCCTGGCCAACGAACGCATCTGCACCCCGGTGGTCGCCTGCGGCATCGGCACCGACACCCGCCGCGCCGTGGACGCGATCCGCGCCGGCGCCAAGGAATATCTGCCCCTGCCCGCCGACGCCGAACTGATCGCGGCGGTGCTGGCGGCGGTGGCCGACGAAACCCACCAGCTGGTGCATGAAGACGAAGCCATGACCGCGGTGCTGAGCCTGGCCGACCAGATCGCCGGCAGCGAAGCCTCGATCCTGGTCACCGGCGAAAGCGGCACGGGTAAGGAAGTGCTGGCGCGCTACGTCCACAGGAAGTCGCAGCGCAGCGACAAGCCCTTCATCTCGGTAAACTGCGCCGCCATCCCGGAAAACCTGCTGGAATCCGAATTGTTCGGCCATGAGAAGGGCGCCTTCACCGGCGCCATCGCCCGGCGCATCGGCAAGTTCGAAGAAGCCAATGGCGGCACCCTGCTGCTGGACGAAATCAGCGAGATGGACGCCCGCCTGCAGGCCAAGCTGTTGCGCGCCATCCAGGAACGCGAGATCGACCGCGTCGGCGGCACCAAGCCGGTCAAGGTCGACATCCGCATCATCGCCACCTCCAACCGCGACCTCGCCGAAGCCGTCAAGCACGGCACCTTCCGCGAAGACCTTCTCTATCGCCTCAACGTGGTGAACCTGCGCATTCCCGCCCTGCGTGAGCGTCCCAAGGACATTCGCGCCTTGTCGCACCACTTCGCCCGCAAATATGCCGAAGCCAATGGCGTGCCCTATCGCGTCATCTCCTCCCCGACCGAGCGGCTGCTCTTGGGGCATTACTGGAAGGGCAATGTCCGCGAGCTGGAAAATACCATCCATCGCGCCGTGCTGCTGGCCACCGGTCCCGACATCTCGCCCGAAGCCATTCGCCTGCCGGACGGTAGCGCGGTGGGCGCCGCACAGAATGTGAGCCCCCAGAACACGTCGGTGCAAAGCGCCGTGGTTTCGGCCACCGCCGTCACCCGCGGCCTTGTCGGCCGCACCGTCAGCGATGTCGAGCGCGACCTGATCCTGGATACCTTGGACCATTGCCTGGGCAACCGCACCCATGCCGCCAACATCCTGGGCATCTCGATCCGCACCTTGCGCAACAAGCTGCGGGAATATTCGGACTCTGGGCTGAGCATTCCCAGCCATGGCGAACAGCGTCCTTACGAACAAAAGCTCGCCGGCTGATCTGAATGTCCAGCACCGGCACCACCACCACCACGGGCCTTGATTTCTCGCCCGCGAAGATTTTCGACTTCCTCAAGAAGTCGGATCTGGGCCTGGCCATCGGCATCATGGCCATCCTGGTGGTCCTGATCCTGCCGCTGCCCACCTGGCTGCTGGACGTGAGCCTGGCCTTTTCGTTGAGCTTCTCGATCCTGATCCTGATGACGGCGGTGTTCATTCGCAAGCCGCTGGAATTCAGCTCCTTTCCCACCATCCTGCTGCTCACCACCATGATGCGGCTGGCGCTCAACCTCGCCTCCACCCGCCTGATCCTGGGCCATGGCAACGAAGGCACCGCCGCCTCCGGTTATGTCATCCAGGCCTTCGGCAAGCTGATCATGCAGGGCAATTTCGTCATCGGCCTGATCGTCTTCGCCATCCTGGTGATTGTGAACTTCATCGTCATCACCAAGGGTTCGGGCCGCATCGCCGAAGTCGCGGCTCGCTTCAGCTTGGACGCCATGCCCGGCAAGCAGATGGCGATCGACGCCGATCTGTCGGCCGGCCTGATCGACGAAAAGGAAGCCAAGCAGCGCCGCAAGACCATCGAGGCGGAGTCCAACTTCTTCGGCGCCATGGACGGCGCCTCCAAATTCGTGCGCGGCGACGCCATCGCCGGCCTGCTCATTGTCGGCATCAATATCGTCGGCGGCATCATCATCGGCGTGGCCCAGAAGGGCATGAGCTTCATGGACGCCAGCCACACCTTTACCCTGCTGACCGTGGGTGACGGCCTGGTGTCGCAGATGCCCGCCCTGATCGTGTCCACCGCCGCGGGTCTTATGGTCTCCAAGGCCGGCGTCGAAGGTGCCACCGACAAGGCGCTGATCAACCAGCTCTCCTTCTATCCCCAGGCGCTGGGCATGGCCGCCGCCGTGATGGGCATTGTCGCGGTGCTGCCGGGCATGCCGACCCTGGCGTTCGGCGGCCTGGCCGTCGGCACCGGTTCGCTCGCCTATTACGCCCACAAGCGCAAGGACGCGCGCTCCGCCCAAGCCGCCGCCGATGTGGCGCACGCCGAAGGCCCGCCCAAGGAAGAACCGATCTCCTCGGCCCTGGCGCTGGATCTTCTGCGCATCGAGTTGGGCTATGGCCTGTTGCCGCTGATCAACGATGTGCAAGGCCACCGCATCACCGATCAGATCAAGGCGCTGCGCCGCCAGCTGGCGCAGGAGATGGGCTTTGTCATGCCCGCCGTGCGGATTCTCGACAACATGCAGTTGGGCGCCAACGAGTATCGCATCCGCATCAAGGAATTCGATTCCGGCAAGGGCGAGCTCTTCCCCGGCTCTTTCCTGATCATGGACCCAAAGGGCCTGCCCATCGACCTGCCCGGCACCCACACCACCGAGCCGGCCTTTGGCCTGCCCGCCACCTGGGTGTCCGGCAGCCTGAAGGAAGAAGCGTCTTTCCGCGGTTTCACCGTGGTCGATCCCGGCACGGTGCTGACCACCCACCTGACCGAAGTTCTCAAGAGCCATATGTCAGAGCTCCTCTCCTATGCGGAGACCAAGAAGCTGCTGGACGATCTGCCGCCGGAGAACAAGAAGCTGGTCGACGAAATCATCCCGTCGCAGATTTCCGTCACCGGGTTGCAGCGCGTGCTTCAGACCCTGCTGGGCGAACGCGTCTCCATCCGCGACCTGCCCGCGGTGCTGGAAGGCGTCGCCGAAGCTGTCGGCCACACCAAGAACGCGCTTTACATCACCGAGCATGTGCGCGCGCGCCTGGCCCGCCAGCTTTGCCACGCCAATCTTTCGCCCGGCGGTTACCTGCCGCTGGTGGCGCTGTCGCCCACTTGGGAACAGGCCTTTGCCGAATCCATCGTCGGCACCGGCGAGGAACGCCAGCTCGCCATGGCGCCGTCGCAACTGCAGCAGTTCATCCAGCAGGTGCGCGAAGCCTTTGACGAAGCCAGCGCCAAGAATGAAGTGCCGGTGCTGCTGACCTCGCCCCAGATCCGTCCCTTTGTGCGCTCCATCATCGAGCGCTTCCGTCCCCAGACGGTGGTGATGAGCCAGAACGAAATCCACGCCTCGGTGCGCCTGCGCACGCTTGGCCAGGTCTGATCGATGGCGCTGACCCAAGCCACCAACCTCGTCGCCTTCCCGCGCGCGGACCTGCGTTCCGCGTTGGGCGCTGCAATGAAACGCCACCGCCTGCCCGAAGCCCTGGCCCAGGCGCTGGTACGCGAAGCCGCCTACTTCCCGGAGGTCAGCGTCGATGCGGCGCTGAGCCTCGCGCTGGCCCGGCGCATGGTGCCTGCCCCGATCGATTACGAAAAAGCCCGCGGGATCCTGCTGGTGGGTCCCGGCGGCGCCGGCAAAAGCGCCGTGGCCGCCAAGATCCTGCATGCCGCAACTTTGGTGGGCCGTCGCACCACTTTCAGTCGCGCCGACGGGGGCCTTGCCTTGTTTCGCACCGGCACCAATCCGCCCGACCTTCTGACGGTGATGGAAGCCGACGGCTTTAATCCCTTGAACGCCCGCGCCGCGTCCGCCTTCTCCGCCCTGGGCGACATCGAAGGCGTGGAAACCATCGGCGTCGTCTCAGCGCTGAATGATGCCGAAGACGTCAGCGACATCGTGTGCGCTTTCCGCTTCCGCCGGGTGATCGTCACCCATATGGATCGCACCCGCCGTCTTGGCGCCGCCCTGGCGGCCTGCATGTCGGGGGCGCAGCTGGCCCATGTCGCATACAGTCCCCGGCCCGAGGATGCGTTGGAGATGCTGGAACCCGGCACCCTCGCCGCCCAGATGCTGGACGTCTCGGCGCACTAGCGCTTTTTGCCACCGCCTTTGGGACGATTGTCTATCGAGAAGGGTCCCGGTCCCATCCCCATCATCAGCAACAGCCCGCCGCTGATCGCGAAATCGCGGATAAAGATACTGAACTCGGCGGCACGCGCCCCCGCATCGGGTTGATGCCAATAATCATGCAGCGCGAAAGCGGACACGATGGTCATGCCGAACAGCATCACGGCGCCATAGCGGGTGTGCCAGCCGAACAACAGCGAGATGCACCCCATGAAAATGAAGACCAGCGCCACCACCAGCACCAAAGGCGGGATCGGCACATGCTTGGCGCCCAGTTCGGCCGCGAGGCCATGGAAGTTGGCCAGGATGTCGCCCGCCGCCGATATGTAGAACCAGACAAAGGCGCAGCGCCCGAAAAAGGGCGAGATTGTTTCTGAAAATGACATGGCCGTGATGCCCCCCAAAGCCGCAGCCCGCGACTCACCTGCCGGAATCATAGGCCAGCCGCTTTGGCGTTCAACCGGTTGCGGAACTGAGGTGTTCGGCGGGGAAACCGACGCTGCCGCGTCTTTTGGGTCACAGGCGAGGCTGCTGCGTCACCGAAGAAGGGAACGACCAAAAGGGCAGCGGGTTATTGGCCCCGGAGGGACCTGAAGTGAAGGTCTATTGAGATGTCTGCGATTGGAATGTCCGCCCAGCGCGGAAAAGGTTTTGCGATGTCCGCCTATGCCGATGTCCGGCATGAGCAACTGTTTTTCGAGCGTCAGCAATCGCTGACCTTGCGGAACAGGGAATGGGAAGACCGGGTCGAACCGCTTCTGCCTTGGACCACGCTGATCATGCGTGCCCTCGTCGTGGTCATTCTGGCCAGCGCATCCCTGGCGATCGTGATCTGAGCGATCAAGCGCGCAAGGCGTGCTTACGCAAGTGGCGTACCAGCGCCATTTCGTCCAAACGGGACTGGGCACGGCGAGTCTGCATCTCCGCAAGGCGCTTGGCCTGCTGTTCGGTGGCCACTTCCAGCGACTTGAGATCATGAAAAGCGTTTTCCATGTCCATCTGCGCCGAGGTGTATTCGCGCTCGATTTCCTTGAGCGTGTTGCGCAGGTTTTCGCGGCGCGCCTCGATGGAGCGCAGAAAAGACGGGAAGGCCAGGCGGCCGATATCGGAATCGCCGGCACGCTGTTTTTCGCGCGTCACATTGTCGTCCAGATCCGTCAACTTGCGTTCCAGATCCGCCTTCATGGCGTCGATCGCAGCAATGCGGCGTTTCATTTCATCAACGCGGAAGCGCTTGAGGCGCAGCAGCGTATCGGTCCGGTTCATCGCCCACTCCCTTCAGCGGTGCCCATGATGGCGGACAGCGCGTCATAGCCTTCGCTCAACGACGCCTGCTCGGTTTTGGTTTGGGCCAGGAAGGCCTCGAGCTGCGGGTAGAGCCTCACAGCATTGTCCACTTCAGGATTCGTGCCAGACCGGTAGGCGCCCAGCCGGATCAGCTCCGCCATATCTTCGTAAATGGTCAGGGGCAGGCGCGCCCGCAAAACCAGCTTTTGTTCCTCATCGGTGTTGCAGCCGGGCATGGCGCGGCTGACGCTCTTAAGGATGTTGATGGCCGGGAAGCGGCCCCGTTCCGCAATGGCACGTTCCAAAACGATATGACCGTCCAGGATGCCGCGCACCGCATCGGCCACCGGTTCGTTATGGTCGTCGCCTTCCACCAGCACGGTGAACAGGCCGGTAATAGAGCCCTGCTGCCCGTCCATGCCGGGTCCGGCGCGTTCCAGCAGCTTGGGCAACTCGGCGAACACGGTGGGGGTATAACCCTTGGAGGCCGGGGGTTCGCCCGCCGACAGGCCGATCTCGCGCTGGGCCATGGCGAAGCGGGTAACCGAATCCATCAAGAGCAGCACATTGAGCCCGGCGTCGCGCAACTGCTCGGCCACCGTCATGGCGACATAGGCCGCCTGGCGGCGCACCAGCGGCGCCTCGTCGGATGTGGCGGCGACCACCACTGAACGTGCCAGGCCTTCTTCGCCCAGATCGTCCTCGATGAATTCCTTCACTTCGCGGCCACGCTCGCCGATCAATCCGATCACGATGGCATCGGCATCGGAGTTGCGCGCCAGCATCGATAGCAAGGTGGACTTGCCGACACCGGAACCGGAGAAAATGCCCATGCGCTGGCCGGCGCAGCAGGTGGCGAAGGCATTGAGGGCGCGCACGCCCAGATCCAGTTTGCCGGCCACGCGGCCGCGGCGTGTGGCCGGCGGCGGCGCGGCCTTCAGCGCATACGGCGTCATGCCCAGCGGCAGCGGGCCTTTGCCATCCATCGGCTGGCCGAAGCCGTCGATCACCCGGCCCAGCCAGGCGGTGGAGGGATAGATCGAAGCGGGGCGGTCCTCGAAATCGGCGCGGGCGCCCAGGGTGATTCCGTCCAGCGGACCCAGTGGCATCACCAAGGCCCTGCCGTCGCGAAAGCCGATCACTTCGCAGGGAATTGTCTTATCTTTTCCAATACTTATGCGGCATTGGCCGCCAAGGCTGACCGCCCCCTGCGCGCCGGTCACTTCCACCGCCAGCCCTTCGATGCGGGCGACCCGGCCGAAGCGGGTCAGGATGGAAATAGCCTCAATTTCCTTGAGCAAAGCGCGCATAAAAGTCCCTATCTAGAAGCCTTTTGCGGCCCCGGAGCGATATTTTTTGAAGGACGCGTCGCCCCTCTGCCGCCTCATATTGCGGGCAAGAATTTAAATGGCGGTAAACTTAACAAATCGAATCAAGGGCCTTAGCCGGCCCAAGGTCCTTTCCAGCCCTTAATCCGGGATGACGAAGGGCTGAAGCCAGGTCCGATTGTTAAAGCTGCTGTTAACTATTTGCGCTTACCTTACGGAAACTGGTTAACCGTTCCCACACCGTGTGGGACCGGTGGGAACGTGAAGAGAGGGGCCTGATATGCGCGTACTCCTGATCGAAGACGACAGCGCCATGGCGCGCAGCATCGAGCTGATGCTGCGCAGCGAAGGCCTTAACGTCTACACAACCGACCTCGGTGAAGAGGGTATCGATCTCGGTAAGCTTTACGATTACGACATCATCGTGCTGGACCTGCAGCTACCCGACATGAGCGGCTTCGAGGTTCTGAAGGCCCTGCGCGTCGCCAAGGTGCAGACGCCGGTGCTGATCCTGTCCGGCAACGCCATTGTCGAAGCCAAGGTCAAGGCCTTGGGCTTCGGCGCCGACGATTACATGACCAAGCCCTTCCACAAGGACGAGCTGGTCGCCCGCATCCAGGCTGTCGTCCGCCGTTCCAAGGGCCACAGCCAGTCGGTCATCACCACCGGCAAGCTCACCGTCAACCTGGACGCCAAGACCGTGGAAGTCGACGGCGCCCGCGTCCACCTGACGGGCAAGGAATACCAGATGCTGGAGCTGCTCTCGCTGCGCAAGGGCACCACCCTGACCAAGGAAATGTTCCTCAATCACCTGTATGGCGGCATGGACGAGCCGGAGCTGAAGATTATCGACGTCTTCATCTGCAAGCTGCGCAAGAAGCTGGCCGCCGCCACCGAAGGCGCCAATTACATCGAAACCGTCTGGGGCCGCGGCTATGTGCTGCGCGATCCCAACGGCGAAGAGATTGTCCAAGTCGCTTAAGCGATTTGAGAGTGAATTGAAAAAGGCGCCTTCGGGCGCCTTTTTATTTGGTCGCTCCGGCTCTCGCCGACGCTCCTTTTACTGCGTGCAGTCCAGCAGCTTGCCATCCAGGCTGGAGCCGATCAGCAGGCGCTTGCCGGCGGAAACGCCCACGCTGGCGCCGGCCAACTCGCGGCCGTCATTACCATAGATCTGCTCGGCTTCCTGCGGCACGCCGTTCAGCAGGCTGACGCGGAAAAGTTGGGAGGGGCTTCGCTTGGCTGGGTCGGCATTGTAAGCGCGCCAGTCCGCCAGATTGGCGTGACCCGCCACCCACAATTGCCCCTGCGCATCCAGGCTGAGCTTTTCCGGGCCGGCTCCAACCAGCAAGGTACCCGCCTCGGTCAGGTCGCCGCTAAAGGGTTCGCGGCTGAAGCTGGTGAGCGAGCGGCTGAGCAACCCGCCCACCACCAGGTGCGTGCCGCCGCCGGTCAGGATCAGGCTGCGAGTGCCGTACAGCCCGTCGGCCGCCTCCTTGAACATCATGCCGTTGAAGAACAGCACGTTGCCGCCGGGAATGACGCCGTAAGTCTGGGGAATATGGAGCAGCGGATTTTTGCCCGCCGTGCCGTTGGCGACATAGAAGCTGACCGGGCTGGCCGGGGCCACGTCCTGCGGATTGATCAGCATGCCGCCTTCGATGGTGCCCTGCGCCACCAGCGCCGGCGTGCCGGCCGGATCGGTCACTTCAAAACTGTCGATGCTGAAACGTCCGGTGGAACGCTTGTTCACCGCCATCAGGAACAGGCCCTTGCCGTCCGGGGTGCGGTAAAGCCCGATGCCGCGCGGATGAAAATCGCGCGGGCTTCCGGAAAGCTTGCGCAATTCTCCCCCTGCCAGTGGCGAAGCGTAAATGCCGTCCGCCGCATTGGGTCCGCGCGCATTGGAGACCGAGACAAACGCCATGCCGTTGGCGGCTTCGATGTCCTGCACGCCAGGCACAGTCCCAGCGACCTTGCAGCTTCCCAGAAAGCCTGTCGGCACCGACGAAAACACGCCATTCGACCAGACAGCGCGCGCCGCAGCGCTGACCAGCGCCACGATCGCCAAAGTCGCCAGGGCCCGGCCGATGCGCCGGGGGCGTCCCAACCTCATGGCGCGCCTCTCTTCAAGACGGTGAGTCCGCAAATTGCAGCGAGGCCAGCCGCGCATAAAGCCCGCCGCCGGCCATCAACTCGGCATGACTGCCTTGCGCCACCACCTTGCCCTCGTCCATCACCACGATGCGCTTCAGGCGCTGGATGGTGGAGAAACGGTGGGCGATCACCAAGGTGGTGCGGCCCACCATCAGATTGCCCAGCGCGGTCTGCACCAGGCGCTCATTTTCGGCATCCAGCGCACTGGTCGCCTCGTCCAGCAGCAACAGCGGGGCATCGCGCAGAATGGCGCGGGCGATCGCCAATCGCTGGCGCTGCCCACCCGACAAGGTGACGCCGCGCTCGCCTACCAGGGTATCAAAACCATAAGGCAGCTTTTCAATGAACTCGGTCGCGGCGGCGGCATCGGCGGCGGCGCGCACCTGTTCCTCCGTGGCCTCTTCGCGGCCATAACGGATATTGGCGGCGATGCTGCCGGAGAAGATCACCGGCTCCTGTGACACCACCGCGATCTTCTGGCGCAACGCCACCGGATCGACTTGGGTAATGTCCACACCGTCGAATCGGATGCCGCCCGCCTGGGCGTCGAAAAAGCGCAGCATCAACTGGAACACGGTGGACTTGCCGGCGCCGCTGGGACCCACCAGCGCCACCGCCTCGCCGCCCGCCACATCCAGCGAGAAACCATTCAGCGCCTTGAAGTCGGGGCGGGTGGGATAGCGGAACGTCACGTCCTCAAAGCGAACCGCGCCGCTGGGCCTGGCCGGCAATTGCAGCGGACGGGCGGGCGGGCGGATCGCCGGCACTTCATGCAGCAATTCCATCAACCGCTCGGAAGCGCCGGCGGCGCGTTGCAGATCGCCCCACACTTCCGACAGGGCGCCGACGCCGCCGCCGGTGAGAGCGCCGTAGAAAATGAAAGCCACCAACTGCCCCGCCGAGATGCGGCCGCCGATGAAATCATGCAGCCCGATCAATCCTACCGTGGCCAGGCCCGCAAAGACCGTGAAAATGGCGATGGCCGTAAGGATGGCGCGCGCCTTGGTGCGGCTTCTGGCAAAGATAAAGGCGCGCTCCACCGCATCGCCAAAGGCGCGGCGCTCGTAATTTTCCTGGGTGAAGGCCTGCACCGTGGGCACGGCGTTCAATGTCTCGGCGCCGCGCGCGGCTGTGTCGGCGATGGAATCCTGGCTGGCACGGGAGAGCTTGCGCACCCAGCGGCCGAACAGCAGCAGCGGCAGCATCACCACCATCACCGCCCCCACCACCAGCAGGGTCAGCTTCACGCTGGTGAAGAACATCAGCGCCAATCCGCCGGTCAGGGTCACCAGGTTGCGCAGCGCCAGCGAGGCGGAGCTGCCCACCACCGTCTGGATCAGGGTGGTGTCGGCGGTCATGCGCGACAGCACTTCGCCGGTGCGGGTGACTTCGAAGAATTGAGGCGACAGGCCCAGCACATTGTTGAACACGGCCTTGCGGATATCGGCCACCACTCGCTCGCCCAGCCAGGTTACGGCATAGAATCGTATGGCCGAAGCCACGCCCAGCGCGGCCGCGGCCACGATGAAGGCGGCATAGAAGCCGGTCAGGGCATGGGCCTGGGCCTGAGACAGCCCGCGGGCGTCGATCAGCCCCCGCGCGAACTGGGGCAGGATCAGGGTGGCGGTGGAGGAGGCCAGCAGGGCTATGACAGCCACCAGGATGCGGCCCCGGTAGGGGCGCAGGAAGGGCAGCAGCGCCTTCAGGGGCCCCAGGGACTTGGCCTTGGGCCTTCCCGCCGCCACCCTGGCGGTTTCCTTGGCAAAATCGCTGTCATTCCGGGCCAAGCGGGCCGCCTTTTGTTAACACTGGGCTGTATATAGGGCCCCCGGGTCAGCGCCAAAGGAACTATTGCCGCCGGGGCCGGTCGGGGGCGCTTGCGGGGGCTTTTGGCCTCCCGTATAAGCCCGCCTCCCGCGGCCCGTCAGAAATGGGCCGCCGATGAGAAGGTTCGCGTCATGAAAAAGGGCATCCACCCTGACTATCATTTTGTCGAAGTTCAGCTGAACGACGGCACCACCTACAAGACGCGCACCACCTATGGCACCGCCGGCCAGAAGATCACCCTGGACATCGATCCCAGCACCCACCCGGCCTGGACCGGCGGCGACGCCAAGCTGATGGACCGCGGTGGCAGACTTACCCGTTTCAACAAAAAGTTCGCTGGGTTCGTAAAGGCCTGATCGGCCTTTGCTCACCCGTCGCACTACGCTGTCGCTAGCGACGGCTTCGTGAAGGGCTAAAGCTCTTTCATCCGAATACCAAAACGCCGCCGGTCACCCGGCGGCGTTTTGTTTGTGCAGTCTGAAAGTCAGTTACCGCCGAAGGCCTGAGCCAAAGCGTCCATCTGCCCCCGCGCGCCTGATGGCGCGGCTTCGCCTTGGCCGAACAGGATATCGTCCAGCCGGGCGATGCGGCGATAGAGGCTATCGCTGCGCGACAACAGATCCCTCAGTTCCCCCGGCAACGGCGCGGTATCCTCGGCGCAGGAGCCCAGGCAGATTTCGCGGCTGCCAAGGCGGTACCGGTCATTCAAGGCGTCGTCGCGTTCCATGTCGCCGTCGCGCACCGCGCGCTGCACCAACAGCCAGCTTGCCGCCTGCATCAGGCGGGTGGTGACACGCATGCTTTCGCCGGCATAGAGCATCGCAGCCTTGCGCGGCAGGACGCGGGCTTCCTCGCGGCCCTTGCCGTCGAGATAGCGTGCGGTTTCCTCCACCAGCGCCATGCCTTCGTCAAAAGTCTTGTCGAACATGGCCCCGTCGGTGAAGGACGTGGTCTCGATATCGTTCATCGGCATTTCGTCCCCGAGAGGCCCGTTCGCTGGGCCCATTCTTGAAATCTTGGCGGGACGCTAGCAAGCCGCTGCGCGTCCGCAAAGCCAATTGGTTGGTAAATGACCCCGATATCGGCGCTTATGCTTATTCCTGTTGTGCAAATTAACGCATTCACTTTTTGAAGAAACTCTCCGCCGCGCTTTTTGTGGCGTTGCGGTGCGTTATCGCCTCGCTGCAGCGGGCGATTTCCGCCTCAAGCCGGGCAATGCGCTTTTCCAGTTCATGCGCCGACAGGGTGGAAATATCCTCGCCTAGCACGATATCGGGAAGCTTCTTGCGTGGCTCGTCCAAGTCCATGGTTTCGACTTTGGCAATTTCGCGTTTAGTCTGTTCCCACCAGGAAAGCCGCGCAAGATATGAAAATTATCCATGTGGAAAATTCCGGCCGGGACTACCGGCTGGTGCTGGGCTCCGAGCCTCGGCCCGCGCCCGGCCCCGGCCAGGTGTTAATCACGGTCGCTGCCGCCGGCCTGAACAATGCCGACCTGTTGCAGGCCCGGGGCCATTATCCGCCGCCGCCGGGCGCCTCCCCCATCCTGGGCATGGAGGTCTCGGGCACGATTGCAGAGTTGGGCGATGGCGTGGCTGGCTGGAGGTTGGGCGAAAAGGTTTGCGCCCTGCTGCCGGGCGGTGGTTATGCCCAGTTCGCATTGGCCGATGCCGGCAGTGTGTTGCCGGTGCCGGATGCGGTGGACCTGATGGAGGCAGCGGGCTTGCCGGAAGCGGCCTTCACCGCCTGGACCAACATCATCGACACCGGGCGGCTGGCGTCCGGCGAGAGTTTGCTGATCCATGGCGGCACCTCCGGCATCGGCAGCCTTGCCATCCAGATGTTCGCCGCACGCGGGCACAGGGTGTTCACCACCGCCGGCAGCGACGCCAAGTGCGAAGCGGCGCGCAGCTTCGGCGCCACGCGCGCCATCAATTATACCCGCGAGGATTTCGTTGGCGTGGTCAAACAGGAGACCGGCGGCAAAGGCGTGGACGTGATCCTGGACATGGTCGGCGGCGATTATATCCAGCGCAACATCGAGGCCGCCGCCACTTGGGGCCGCATCGTCAACATCGCCTACCAGAAGGGCAGCAAGGCCGAAGTGAATTTCGCGCCCGTGCTGACCAAGCGTCTGACCTTGGCCGCGACCACCCTGCGCGGGCGTGACCCCGAACAGAAACGCGCCATCCGCGACGTCCTGCTGCAGGAGGTCTGGCCCCTGCTTGGAAGCCGGGTCAAACCGGTCATCGCCCGGGTTTTTCCTCTCGCGGAGGCCCAACAGGCCCATGAATTCATGGCCAAAACCGGCCATATCGGCAAAATCTTGCTGACTTTTTAGTGCCCCCCTCCGGCCTTCGCACCTGATCGGTGCTTCGGCGTTCGGCTGGCTTGGCCGCCCGCCTCACCCCCAAAAAATGGGGGGAGGGGCCTGAAAGTCTTTGCGGTCGAGGGGCGACCTCGCTAAAAGACCGCATTCCTCGAAAGGATTAACCTGACGAGGGGCGGCGGGCTCGGATACGGCCCCCGCTCAACGGGAGAGAATTATCATGGCCGTCGAGAACAAACCCCTGATGCCCAAGGCCACCGCCGTCTGGCTGGTGGACAATACCGGCCTGTCCTTTGAACAGATCGCCGACTTCTGCGGGTTGCATCCGCTGGAAGTGAAAGGCATCGCCGACGAAGACGTCGCCAAGGGCATCAAGGGCCAGGACCCGGTGGCCACCGGCCAGCTCACCCGCGAACAGATCGCCGACGCGGAAAAAGATCCCAAGAAGCGCCTGAAGATGGCGGCGCCCAAGCACAAGATGCCCAATGTGCGCCAGAAGCGCGCCCCGCGTTACACGCCGGTGTCGAAGCGCCAGGACAAGCCCGACGCGGTGTACTGGATCATCCGCAACCATCCGGAATTTTCCGACAGCGACATCATCAAGCTGATCGGCACCACCAAGGCGACCATCGCCAAGATCCGCGAGCGTTCGCACTGGAACGCCGCCAACATCAAGGCGGTCGACCCGGTGACGTTGGGCCTGTGCTCGCAGCTGGAACTGGACTTGGCGGTGAGCCGCGTCAACGCCAAGCGCGAACGCGCCGAGAAGCGCGCCGCCCGCAAGGGCGCGTCGCTGAAGACCATCGCCGAAACCACCGGTGAACCCTTGGTGGAATTGCCGGCGCGCGAAGATGCGCCGTCGGAAGGCGCGCCCGCGCCGGATGACGCGGTGCTGTCGAGCGAGTTGGAGCAGGACTAAAGGTAGATCGCGGCGGCGATCCCCAGCACGACGACTGCCAGGAAAGCGATCAACGCCACCTCGAGATATTTCTCGAGCAGCGCCTGAGCGCGTTCACCGAAGAAATAGACCAGCATCGCCTCGATCACGATGTAGCGAATGCTGCGGGTGATGGCCGAATAGAGCATGAAAAGCGGGAAGCTGACCCCGGCCAGCCCGCTGGCGATGGTCACCAGCTTGTAGGGGATCGGTGTCGCGCCCTGCAACATGATGTAGTAGGCGTTCTGGCTGTATTCGGCGCGGTAATATTCCACCTTGGCCAGCGGAATATGCAGGGCATGGATCAACCACTGACCCGCCGTCTCCCAGAACAGCGCGCCGATGGCATAACCCAGCATGCCGCCCGCCACCGACCAGAAGGCCACCCAGGCGCCCAGCCGGAACACGCGCTTGCGGTCCGCCAGCATCATGGGCAGCACCATCACATCGGCGGGAATGGGAAAGAAGCAGGCTTCGGCAAAGGCGAACACCGCCACCAGCGCCCAGGCATTTTTGCCGCCGGCATTGGCCAGCATCCAGGCATAGACGGCGCGCAATCCGCGCGGCTTTTTGGCAGGCTGATCGATGATGGTCATGAGCGGCTTCTAACATTACCGCCGGCTTCATCCAACCTTGCCGCGTGGGGCCCGTTTCTCTAGCGTGCGCCTCCCATGGCCGCCCAAAAGACCAACCGCAAAACCGTCACAAAGCCGTTTGAGACCGGGCTGGACCGTACTGCGGCCAATTTCCAGCCGCTGACGCCGCTGTCCTTCCTGGAACGCACCGCCAGGACCTTCCCCAAGCACACCGCCATCATCCATGGCCGGCAGCGCACCGATTACGCCACCTTTTATGCGAGGAGCCGCCGGCTGGCCTCGGCACTGGCGAAGCAGGGCATAGCCAAGGGCGACACGGTGGCGGTGATGCTGGCCAACACCCCGCCCATGCTGGAAGCCCATTACGGCATCCCCATGCTGGGCGCGGTGCTGAATGCACTGAACACGCGGCTGGATGCGGCAAGCCTTGCCTTCATGCTGGAACATGGTGGCGCCAAAATCCTGATCACCGACCGCGAATTTTCCGCCACGGTCGCGGCGGCGTTGAAGCTGCTGAAGAAAAAGCCGCTGGTGATCGATTATGACGACAGGGAATTTCCGCAAAGCGGCGCGCGCCTCGGCAAGATCGACTACGAGAAATTCCTCAAGAGCGGCGATCCGGATTTCGCCTGGAAGATGCCCGATGATGAATGGGACGCCATCGCCCTGAACTATACTTCCGGCACCACCGGCAATCCCAAGGGCGTGGTCTATCATCATCGCGGCGCCGCCTTGATGTGCTACGGCAATGCCCTGGCCGGCACCATGGTCGAGCATCCTGTGCTGCTCTGGACCCTGCCGATGTTTCACTGCAACGGCTGGTGCATGCCCTGGTCGCTGTCGGCGGTCGCCGGCACCCATGTCTGCCTGCGCTGGGTGCGGGCGGGCGCGATCTTCGACGCCTTGGCCGAGCACGGCGTGACCCATCTGTGCGGCGCGCCCATTGTCATGAGCACCCTGGTCAATGCTTCAGACACGGAACGCAAAAGCTTTCCGCTGAAAGTACGCTTCATGGCCGCCGCCGCGCCACCACCGGAATCCACCCTGGCGGCGATGGCCGAGGCGGGATTCGATGTGGTGCATGTCTATGGCCTGACCGAAGTCTATGGCCCCGCGGTGGTCAATGAATGGCATGAGGAATGGAACGCGCTCGACAGCGCCGACCGCGCCGCCAGGAAGGCGCGCCAGGGCGTACGCTATGTCCCGCTGGAAGCGCTGGCGGTGCTGAATCCCAAAACCATGAAACCGGTGCCGGCCGATGGCAAAACCATCGGCGAGGTGATGTTCCGCGGCAATATCGTGATGCGCGGCTACCTCAAGAATCCCAAGGCGACCAAAGACGCGCTGAAAGGCGGCTGGTTTCATTCCGGCGACTTGGGGGTGATGTATCCGGACGGCTATATTCAGCTCAAGGACCGCAGCAAGGACATCATCATTTCCGGCGGCGAGAACATCTCGTCCATCGAAGTGGAAGACGCCATCGCCAAGCATCCGTCGGTGCTGTTCGTGGCGGTGGTGGCGCGGCCCGATGCCAAGTGGGGCGAGCATCCTTGCGCCTTTGTCGAACTGCGCCCCGGAGCGAACGTCAGCGAAGCAGAGATCGCGGAGTTCGCGCGGGCGCGGCTGGCGAAATTCAAGCTGCCGCGTACGATTGTATTCGCAGACCTGCCCAAGACATCGACGGGCAAGATCCAGAAGTTCCTGCTGCGCGAAATGGCGAAAAGTCTGTAAGCGATCCCCGCGGCCGCGCGCACAAGGCGCGGCCCGGCGGGGATGCGGTCGGCTCAGTTAACGGCGTTTCTCAGTCGTTCGAGCTCGTCCTTGATTCGAAGTTTTTGCTTTTTCAGCGCCACGACCCGGATTTCATCCCAGTCGGGGTTGGCCATCTCGTGCTCGATGATGTCCTGGATTTTCTTATGCTGGTTGGACAGATGATTAATGTGTCCTTGTAGCGCCATGCATGCACCTCATCGTTGGATTTCGGTCGGCTGGCGCGCGCGGCTTGCACACGCGCCTGGCGCCAAAAGTGAAGCACCAAACCGGGGGCCTGTCATCCCCAAAAGGGGGCGGGAACCGAAACTCTTTGTGCTTGCCTTAAGAAATGCTAACGGGTGGCCCATGACACGCGACGGGAACCCAAAAGACAAAGCAGAACGGCTGGTTATCGGCCTGTCGGGGGCGTCGGGCGTTGCCTATGGCATCCGCCTGCTGGAAGCGGCGCGGGAGTTGGGGATAGAATCACACCTGGTTATGACCAAGCCTGCGGAAATGACCATCGGCTACGAAACAAAATTGTCGCCCCGCCAGGTCGCCGCCAAGGCGGATTACAGTTACGCGATCGCCGACATCGCCGCGCCCATCGCCAGCGGCAGCTTCAAGACCAAAGGCATGATCGTGGCGCCATGCAGCGTGCGCACCATGAGCGAGATCGCCACCGGCGTGACCACCAGCCTTCTGACCCGCGCCGCCGACGTGATGCTGAAGGAACGCCGGCCGCTGGTGCTGATGGTGCGCGAGACGCCGCTGCATCTGGGGCACCTGCGCACCATGACGGCGCTGGCCGAAATGGGCGCCATCATCCTGCCACCGGTGCCAGCCTTTTATGCCGAGCCCAAGAATTTGTCCGACTTGGTGGACCAGATGGTAGGACGTTGTTTGGATTTGTTCGGCTATGACTGGCCCGACGTCAAACGCTGGGGCGAGGAATTGGCCAAAGGGCGGCGGAAGACAAAAACATGACCGGTGTTGTCGGCCCCGATGAAGTCGCCGCGCGCGCCAAGCTGACCCAGTTGACGCAGGAACATCGCGACCTGGACGCCGCCATCGAGGCCATGGTGCAAACGGGCAATACCGACCTGATGGCGCTGGCGCGGCTCAAGAAGCGCAAGCTTCAGTTGAAAGACGAAATCACCGAGATCAACAACGGGCTGCTGCCGGATATTATTGCTTAGGACAGGAAGCGCGTTCTTCTTCCCCTCTCCCCTTGTGGGAGAGGAAGAAAAATCACCGGGTTAGCGGCGCGATAGCGACGCTCAACCCGTTGATTTTTCAGGTTAGGGGTGAGTTGGGCACAAACGCACCCCTCACCTAGCAAAATCTAAGCACTTGGCTTCGCTGCGCTTCGCCAAGCGCAAGATTTTGCGTCCTCTCCCACAGGGGAGAGGGTGGGGCTAAGCCGGAGCCAACTCGCCCAGCTTCTTGCGAATGGCATCCAGTGCGAGCTGCGGATTGCCATTGTCCGGCCCGCCCGCCTGCGCCATGTCAGGACGGCCGCCGCCGCCTTTGCCGCCCAAGGCTTCCGCCGCCACCCGAACCAGGTCCACGGCGCTGATGCGCGATGTCAGGTCCTCGGTGACACCGGCCACGATGGAGACCTTGCCGTCCGCAGCAGTGACGAACGCCACCACGCCGCTGCCGACTTGGCCCTTGGCGCCGTCGGCCAGGCTCTTGAGATCCTTGGGCGCCACGCCTTCCACCAGCCGCAGCACGGCTTTCAGGCCCGCGATGCTTTCCTGGCCGTCATCGCCGCTCTTGGCGGGGCCGGCCAAGGCGAGCTGCTTCTTGGCTTCGGCCAATTCGCGTTCCAGCTTGCGGCGTTCTTCCGAAAGCTGCGCCACCCGGCCCGCAAGTTCGCCGATGGGAGTCTTGATGGCGAAGGCCGCCTCGCGGGCGATTTCGGCTTGGCCCGACAGATAACGGCGGGCATGTTCGCTGGTCAGCGCCTCGATACGGCGCACGCCGGCGGCGACAGCGCTTTCCGCCAGGATGGTGAACAGTCCGATATCGCCCAACCGATGGACATGGGTGCCGCCGCACAGTTCGACCGAGAAAGCCTTCGAAGCCTCCAAGTCAGAACCCATGGTCAGCACACGCACTTCATCGCCATACTTCTCGCCGAACAACGCCTCGGCGCCCGCGGCGATGGCCTGGTCGGTGGGCAACAGGCGGGTGGAGGTGTCGGAGTTCTGGCGGATCACCGCGTTCACCTGCGCCTCGATGCGTTCCAGTTCCTCGGGCGATACCGGCTTGGGATGCGAGAAGTCGAAGCGCAGGCGCTCGGCATTCACCAGCGAACCCTTCTGGCTGACATGGTTTCCCAACACGCGCTTCAGCGCGGCATGCAGCAGATGGGTGGCGCTGTGATTGGCGCGGGTGGCGCGGCGCCGTTCGGTATCCACTTTCAGATCGACCGCATCGCCGGGCGCGATGCTGCCTTCGGTGAGGCGCACGCTATGGACATGCAGCGCGCCCAGCTTTTTCTGGGTGTCGGTGACCTGCCCCTTGGCCTTGGTGGACTGGATATGGCCGCTGTCGCCGGCCTGGCCGCCGGATTCGCCATAGAAGGGCGTCTGGTTGGTGACGATGTCCACTGCCTCGCCGGCGGACGCGCCCATCACCCGGCCGCCATCCTTGAAGATGGCGAGCACCACGCCTTCGGCTTCTTCGGTGTCATAGCCCAGGAATTCGGTACGGCCGACTTCGTCCAGCACCGCGAACCATTTGGCTTCACTGGCGGCGTCCGCATTGCCGGTCCAGGAGGCGCGCGCTTCCTGTTTCTGCTTCTGCATCGACGCGGCAAAGCCGTCGGTGTCGACGGTGATGCCGCGCGCGCGCAGGGATTCCTCGGTCAGGTCCAGCGGAAAGCCGTAGGTGTCATAGAGCTTGAAAGCGACATCGCCCTTGAGCTGGTCGCCCTTGTTCAGGCCAATAGTGGCTTCGTCCAAGAGCTTGAGGCCCCGCGCCAGGGTTTCGCGGAAGCGGATTTCTTCCAGCTTGAGGGTTTCGGCGATCAACGGCTCGCTGCGCTTGAGTTCGGGATAGGCCGAGCCCATCTCGCCCACCAGCGCCGGCACCAGCCGGTGCATCAACGGATCCCTGGTGCCCAGCAGATGCGCGTGGCGCATGCCGCGACGCATGATCCGGCGGAGCACATAGCCGCGGCCTTCATTCGAGGGTAGCACGCCATCGGCGATCAGGAAGGAGGTGGCGCGCAGATGGTCGGAAATGATGCGGTGGCTGAAGGTGGCTTCGCCGCTGCTGGCGACCCCGCTGGCCGATTCCGAGGCTGCGATCAAATGGCGGAACAGGTCCACATCGTAGTTGTTGGTAACGCCCTGCAGGATGGCGGCGATGCGCTCCAGCCCCATGCCGGTGTCGATGGAGGGCTTGGGCAGATCCAGGCGGGTGTTCTCGTCCACCTGCTCGAACTGCATGAAGACCAGGTTCCAGAATTCCAGGTAGCGGTCGCCATCTTCGTCCGGCGAACCGGGCGGGCCGCCCGCCACCGAGGGGCCCTGGTCGTAGAAGATTTCCGAGCAAAAGCCGCAAGGGCCGGTGGGGCCCATCGCCCACAGGTTGCTCTCGTGACCGATAATGCGATCGTCGCTGAAACCGGCGATCTTCTTCCAAAGCCGGCGCGCCTCGTCATCGGTGGGATAGACCGTGATCAGCAGCTTGTCCGCAGGGAGCCCCACCACCTTGGTGATGAAGTCCCAGGCGAAGGTGATGGCGTCTTCCTTGAAGTAATCGCCGAACGAGAAGTTGCCCAGCATCTCGAAGAAAGTGTGATGCCGGGCGGTGTAGCCGACATTGTCCAGGTCGTTGTGCTTGCCGCCCGCGCGGACGCATTTCTGCACCGTGGTGGCGCGGCTGTAGGGGCGTTTTTCCGCGCCGGTGAACAGGTTCTTGAACTGGACCATGCCCGCATTGGTGAACAGCAGGGTGGGGTCGTTGCGCGGCACCAGCGGCGAGGACGGGACCACGGTGTGGCCGCGGCTTGCGAAGAAATCGAGGAATCCGGTGCGGACGTCGGAAAGGCTTTTCATGGGGTTAGTTTGTAACGGCTCCAAAAAACCTTGTCATCCCTGCCTTTTCGCGCGGCAGGGCCGCGGAATGGTGCGAGATTCTCCCCCTCATCACCATGGCCGGCCTCCGAGCCGGCCATCCAGAGCCGCAAGCACGGTGCTTCTCACCCTGGATGGGCGGGTCAAGCCCGCCCATGGAAAAACAAAGGGCGCCCGCATTCACACGGACGCCCTTTGCCGAGGTGCTGAACCCCATGGCAGGGATTTCAGCTTTGGGATGAGCCTTTCGGCCTATTCGTCTTCGGCTTCCGCCTTTTCCGAGGTGTCCAGAACCAGGTTCTGGCCGATCTGGCCGGCATTGGCGCGGATGGCAGTTTCGATCTTGTCGGCGATGTCGGGGTTCTGGGTCAGGAAGGTCTTGGCGGCTTCCCGGCCCTGGCCGATGCGGTTGCCGTCATGGGAGTACCAGGAGCCGGATTTCTCGACGATGCCCGCCTTGACCCCCAAATCGACCAGCTCGCCGACCTTGGAGATGCCCACGCCATACATGATGTCGAACTCGACCTGCTTGAAGGGCGGGGCAACCTTGTTCTTGACCACCTTCACGCGGGTCTGGTTGCCGATCACTTCATCGCGGTCCTTGATGGCGCCAATGCGGCGGATGTCCAGGCGCACCGAGGCATAGAATTTCAGCGCATTGCCGCCGGTGGTGGTTTCCGGATTGCCGAACATGATGCCGATTTTCATGCGGATCTGGTTGATGAACAGCACGATGGTGTTGGACTTGGAGATGCTGCCGGTCAGCTTGCGCAGCGCCTGACTCATTAGACGCGCCTGCAGGCCGGGCAGGGAATCGCCCATTTCGCCTTCGAGTTCCGCCTTGGGCGTCAGCGCGGCGACCGAATCGATCACCACGATGTCCACGCCGCCCGACCGCACCAGCGTGTCGGTGATTTCCAGCGCCTGTTCGCCGGTGTCCGGCTGGGAGACCAGCAATTCGTTGATGTCCACGCCCAGCTTGCCGGCATAGACGGGGTCCAGGGCATGTTCGGCGTCCACGAAGGCGGCGGTGCCGCCCTTCTTCTGAACCTCGGCAATGACATGCAGCGCCAGGGTGGTCTTGCCGGAGGATTCCGGACCATAGACCTCGATGACACGACCGCGGGGCAACCCGCCGATGCCCAGCGCGATATCCAGACCGAGGCTGCCGGTGGACACGGCGTCCGTCGCCAGGCCCAGATCGCGGCTGCCCAGCTTCATCACCGAGCCCTTGCCGAAAGCACGGTCGATCTGGCTCAGCGCGGCGTCCAGCGCCCGCTTCCGGTCCGAATTCTGTTCCTTGCTAACCACCCGCAAAGCCGCCTGTGACATGAGATGTCTCCCGTTATTTCACGGCGCCCGCTGATCCCCAAGCGAATCCCACGGCGACGAGAAGTCGCAAATGTACGCGTTTTGTTCTCTTTGGCAAGATACTGCCTAACGCGTTGAAATAGAGAATAAATACTACATCTTGTTCTCACACTGTTCCCAAGGATTCAGGGGCGGTGTCTCAGTTTCAATTTGGACAGGACTAATTCCCACGTCTTGCCCTTTGGCGGACCTACACCGATAAAACGCACATTTGTACGCACCGTACCAAACTATTGAGATACTTCGTTTATTCGGCTTAGTACGGAACCGTTCGGATTGCTTGGCCTTTACAGGGCTCAAGTGTCCGAGGGGGGACCAATGGGCCGTAAGACGATAGCCCGCCGCCAGATTTCGGGCGGCAGGCAACGATACTGATTGTCGAGGACGAGTCCCTCATCAGGATGTCCCTTGTCGACCATTTGGAAGAGTGTGGTTTCCGCGCCCTTGAATCCGCCAATGCCGCGGAGGCCGTTAAGCTGATGGAGGCCAAAGCTGGAGCGATCGACTTGGTGTTTTCCGATGTTCGGATGCCGGGCGAAATGGACGGTGTCGGGCTTGCCAAATGGGTGAAGCAGAACCACCCCAGACTTCCCATCTTTCTAGCTTCAGCGGACGCCACTAAGGTCGATCTGGCGAAAGAACTTTGCGCCCATGAGGCGTTCTTTGCCAAGCCGTACGATGTGGAGAAAGTCGCGGTACATATCCGCGAAATTCTAGCCGCGCGAAAGGCGACCCACTAAACGGGGCTACGCTTCCTGTAAGGCCCGCGCGGCTTAGGCGGCTCGGCCATTATATCCACCAAGCGCACCACGTCACTCATGGTCATGAGCGTGTCGATCACACCAGCTTGCATGGCAGGGGTCACGCGAAGGCTTTTCCAAGTTGGCCGAAACGAGACTCCGCGGCGTTGCGCGCCCCATTTCCGCCACCAACCATTCATGTGGCATTCACCCGCCAAGCGTCACAAATATGCCGACGGTCGGATGGGCCGCCGCTTGTGAAAAGGACCGACGGGATATGAAACAGGCCAAGCGCGATTATCTATTCCGCTATGCCGATGAGATGGGCGGCGTTATCCGATCCACCTTCATGCAATGTCCAGAAGATGCCGTTGCTGTCGAGCGGGCGCGCAGCATCATGCAGGATCGTTATGCCTCGCTCGAAGTCTTCGACGGCGAACGTGTCGTCCATACCGAGTGCAAGTCGGGCGCCGCATAGCCCTCGGTTCCGCCCCCTTCCAAGCCCGGCCCGTGGCGGCTAGGCTCCCCGCCAAAATGGGGAACGTCATGAAAATACTCGCTTTGGGGCTCACGGCGGCCCTGGTGACTGCCTCCACCGCCTGGGCGGCGCCGTGGATGACCCTGACCTCGACCTCGATCAAGGACGGCGCCCGCATCCCGGTGCGCTTTGGCGGCGACGACCAGAAGCGCGCCTGTAGCCCCCGCAATCCCGCCATCTGCCCCTGCCCCGGCAAGAATGTCTCGCCTGAACTCGCCTGGCACGATGCGCCGGCCGGCACCAAGAGCTTTGCCATCCTGATGTATGACGTGGACGGCCAGTATGGCGCCGGCGTGTCGCACTGGGTGGCCTACAACATCGCGGCCACCACCACCGAGCTGAAGGAAGGCGACGGCACCGCCGGCACCGGCTTTACCGGCGGCGCCGGCACCCGCAGCAATCCCAATTATATCGGTCCCTGCCCGCCGCAGGGCGACGGGCCACACCACTATTTGATCACGGTCATGGCCACCGAGCTTGAGCCCACACTTTCTGCTGGTCTGACCCGCGACCAATTCCTGGCCGCCGCCAAGGGTCATCTGCTGAGCAGCGCCACCATCGGCGGCCTGTTCGCGCGCGAATATAATTAGGATTTCCATGATGAAGAAGATTGCAATCGCGCTTGTTTGCCTGTGCTTTGCCGCACCTGCCGAAGCGAAAATCGAAAAAGCGTCCTGGGGCGAAACCGCCGATCACCAGAAGGTGGACATCTACACCCTGACCAATGCGCGCGGCATGAGCGCCCGCATCACCAATTACGGCGCCTTCCTGGTCAGCCTGAATGTGCCCGACCGCAAGGGCAAGATGGCGGACGTGGTGCTGGGCTACGACAAGCTGGAAGAATACACCCACGGCACGACGTACGGCGCGGTGATCGGACGCTTCGCCAACCGTATCGGCGGCGCCCAGTTCGCGCTGGACGGCAAGACCTATCACCTGAAGGCCAATGCCGCGCCCAACAACATCCATGGCGGACCGGTCGGCTTTTCCTATCATGTCTACAACGCCACCATGCTGGACGGAAAATCGCCCAGCCTGATCCTGCAGATGATCAGCCCCGACGGCGACCAGGGTTTTCCCGGCAATCTGAACTTCACGGTGATCTATACCCTCACCGCCAGCAACGCGCTGCGGATCGACTACCGCGCCACCACCGACAAGCCGACGGTGCTGAACCCCACCAACCATTCCTATTTCAACCTCAAGGGCGCCGGCAAAGGCGATGTGCTGAACCACCAGGTGCAGATCCTGTCCGACGCTGTCACGCCGACTGACGCCAACCACATGGCGACAGGCGAAGTGATGAAGGTGGCGGGCACCGGGTTCGACTTCACCAAGTCCAAGCGGCTGGGCAAGGATATCAACGGCCCCGATCCGGCCATCGTGGCGACGCCGGGCTATGACATCAACTTCATCGTGCGCGGCAAGCCGGGCCTGCTGCGCCCCGCCGCCCATGTGGTGGAACCGGAATCGGGCCGGGTAATGGATGTGTGGACCACCCAGCCGGGCATCCAGCTTTACCTGCCCAACAATGAGAAGCCGCTGACCGGCAAGGGCGGGGCGCAATACATCAAGCGCGGCGCCTTCTGCCTGGAGACCCAGCATTTCGCCAATGCGCCCAACATTCCGGCCTTCCCCACCACCGAGCTGAAGCCGGGACAGATTTTCTACCAAGTGACCTCGTTCAAGTTCAGCACGGCGAAGTGAGTGAGCGGCTTTTCTCTTACGGCACCCTGCAGCAGGACGAGGTGCACCGATCTTCGTTCGGCCGCTTGCTGACGCGCTGGTGGGCTGGAAGCAGGAGATGGTGCAGATCACCGGAGGTACCGGCCAAGAGCGGCAAGCGCCATCACCCCATCGTCATGCCGGGCGGTCCTGCAGACCGCGTGCCCGGCATGGTATTCGAGATCACGGCCGAAGAACTGGCCGCCGCCGACCGCTATGAAGTCGCCGACTACAAGCGAGTGGCGGCCAAGCTCGCCTCCGGGCTTACCGCCTGGGTCTATGTGAAGGCGTGAGGCTTACGTCGCCGCCCGGGCCGGAAATTCCAGCAAGCCGGTGTAACCCATATCCTTGATCTGTTTGGTCATACGGTCCACCAGCGCCGGCGCGGGATGGGGATCGCGGGTATAGAGGTTGACCATTTTCATGTCCGGCGTCGCCATCAGGAACCAGCCATCGGTGTGATCCAGCATCCAGTATTCCCGGTTCACCGGAATCAGCCCCAGGAACACATGATAGGTGACGTGAACCTTGGTATTCTGCCCGGGATTGAGGATTTCCAGCCGCCCGCCGATCACTTTTTCCTCACCGGCCGGTGTCTTGTCGCGGCAGGCATCGCGCTCGTACAGGCCTTTGGCGTTGGTCTGATAGTCGGTATATCCCGCGACGCAGCCATCGGTCAGGCTCATCGGCGTGCGTCCGATTTCATACCAACGCCCGGCATAGAAGCTGGCGGCATCGACCGGCTTGGCCGGCTCCGGCGCCTTGGGCGCTTCGGCAGCAAAGGCGAGGCTGGTGCTCAAGGCCAGGGCGGTTATCAGGGCGGCGGTTTTCATTTCATCTCTCCATAGGCAGACATGAAACTCCGCCCGGCGGTTAACGTGCCCGGCCGGCCCGAAAACAAAAAAGGCGCCGGGGTTTCCGGCGCCTTTTTCATTTCGATGGTCGGGGGCTACTTCTTCGCGGCAGCCCAGGGACCGATTTCCGGCACCGGCTGGGTATTCCACAGCTTGCCCAGCTCGTCCTTCACGCCGCGGGCGATGGCGCCCGTTTCGCCGCCGGCCTGGAAGCAGGTGAAGTCCGGACGATCGACCCAGGCATAAGGCCCGCACAAGCGCACACCTGCCTTGATGGCGGCGTCATGGACGATGTTGATCTCGCGCTCATAGTCCGGATCGTTCTGCTTGTAGCCGGAGTGATTGCCGAGGTCGCCGCTCGCCGCGAAGATCGCGGTAACGCCGGGGATCTTGGCGATACGGTCGGCATCTTTCAGGCCCGCCAGGGTCTCGATCATCAGGATCAGCACCAGATTGTCGTTGATGGTGGCGCGGTAACCGCCCGGCACATTGTTGTAAAGGGCAAATGCCTGACCGCCGCCATTGGAACGGCGTCCCAGCGGCGGGAAGAAGGCCCAGTCGCGCGCCCTGAGAGCTTCCTCATAGGAGCGCACCGTCGGCACCACCAGCACCAGCGCGCCGGCGTCCAGCGCATGCTGTTCCTCGCGCTCGTCGGTATAGGCCACGCGAACCCCCGGCACCGCCTTGGTATAGGGGCAGGCCGACCACATGCGCTCAGTGGTCTTCCAGTCGCGGGCATTGTGCTGATGCTCGACCCAGATGAAGTCGTAGCCGGCATTGGCGAAGGAGCAGTAGATTTCCGGATCGGTGGCGGTGAACAAGGTGCCGCCGGTGACCTTCTCCCCCTTCATCATCTTGATCTTCACCGGATTCCACAGCTTGGAGCCCGCCGGTGCATCATAGGCCTTGCCGAACTTCCAGGTCTTGTCGTCGAACTTGCCCTGGTTGAGGGCGCCGGAGGGCGCCTTGTCGATGGCGTGGCTATCCTCGCCGGCCTTGGCGGCCAGGGGATATTTCGCCTGGCGGGCGGCGACATCGTCTTCATTGGCCTGGCCGAACGCGGCAACCGCGCCAAGACCGACAGCCGCGACGATCGCGGCCGAGAACATCAAGCTTTTCATGGAAATTCCTCCCCTTCCGTACCCGCGTCCTGCGGCCCGGTTTGGCATGATATGACAGCACATCGCCAAAAGGGTCAAACCGCGCAAAACGCACTTCGCGCCCGCAATATGGCGCTGCCGCAAGGTGCTTTGTAGTGTTCCGCCCAAGGAGAATCCCATGAAAATCATCTGCGCTGCCGCCGCTTTGCTGGCGCTGACCCTGCCAACACAGGCCGCCATCACCGTCCAGGCCTGGGGCGGGGTGGGCGGCAAAGGTGTGGACCTTTTCACCCTGACCAATGCCAAAGGCATGGAAGCGAAGATCACGAATTACGGCGGTGTAATCACCGCCATCCGGGTGCCGGGCAAGGACGGGATCAAGGCCAATGTGGTGCAGGGCTTTGACAGTCTGAATGATTACACCGCTGACGATTACAAGGGCCGCTATGGCGCCCTGATCGGCCGCTTCGCCAACCGCATCAAGGACAACAGTTTCATGATCGGCGGGGTCAACTATCACATCGCCCGCGATCCCTATAAGCCGAAGGAGCCCGGCAACAAGCCCTATGACGAGCGGGTATGGGACGCGCGCACCAATGACGGCGATGAACCGCAACTGATCCTGTCGCTGCTCGACCGGGCCGGCAGCATGGGCTTTCCCGGCACCTTGCGGGTGACGGTGACCTACACGCTGACGAAAAATAATGTCCTGCGCATCGCCTATCGCGCCGTCAGCGACAAGGAGACGGTGGTCAGCCTCACCAACCATGCCTATTTCAACATGGCGGGCGATCTGTCCGGGCCGGTGCTGGATCAGTTGCTGACGGTGAACGCCGATACCATCACCGCGGTGGACGACAAGAATGTGCCCACCGGCGCGATGCAACCCGTCGCGGGCACAGCGTTCGATTTCCGCAGACCCACGCCGATCGGCGTGCACATCAACGATCCCGATCCGGTGATCCAGCGCGCCAAGGGCTTTGACCAGAATTACGCCATCAACGGCGCGCCCGGTACGTTGCGGCTGGCGGCGCGGCTGCACGATCCCAAGTCAGGCCGCGTATTGGAGGAATGGACCACGCAGCCGGGCCTGCAGGTCTATAGCGCCAACTATTCGCCGCCGCCGGCGGGGTTGGCCAAGGGCTATCAGGTTCACAGCGCCGTGGCGCTGGAGGCGCAAGGCTTTCCCAACGCGCCCAACATTCCCAGCTTCCCCAGCACGCTGATCCAACGGGATGAACAATATAACGAAGTGACGGAATACCGCTTTAGCGTGAGTCCGTAGGGCCTAGCGCGAATATATTGTGAGACACTGCGCATAGCTCTGCCGCAGAACGCGCTGCTGCGTCGCCGGATCAAAGCTGTTGGCGGTGGCGTCCTGGGTCGCAAGCGACTGGCAGAAGTCACTGTTGGCGGGCGCGGCCGCCACGGGCTGCGGCGCGGGAACCTGGGTCACGGGCACGTGCGTGGCCACGGCCTCGGGTTCGAGTTCGGCCTCATCATCCCCGCCGCCGCCATAATTGGCGATGCGGTTCCAGTCGGCATCGGTGCAGCCGGCCAGCAAAAGACAGGCGATCAGGGTCAGGGGCTTTCTCATAAGGCGCGAACATAATGCCACGCGCCCACATTGCAACCTCAGCCGCCCGTGGGGTGGCCCGCCAGCACTTCCTTGACCTTGGCGGCCAACTGCTTGAGGCCGAACGGCTTGGGCAGGAAGTGGATATCCTCGGAATTCTGGTCGTTGCGCCGGAAGGCTTCCTCGGCATAGCCGGACATGAAGATCACCGGCAGGTCGGGCTTCAACTGCTTAACATGGCGCACCATGGTGGGCCCGTCCATGTTGGGCATCACCACGTCGGTGATGATCAGGTCGATCTTGACGCCGTCGCTTTTGACGATCTCCAGCGCTTCCTCGCCGCCGCCGGCTTCCAGCACATTATAGCCGCGCATGCGCAAGGCCCGCGCCGCGAAAGCGCGCACCGCTTCCTCGTCTTCCACCAGAAGAATGGTGTCCTGGCCGGTGACGTCGCGCGCCGCAGGCTGCGCCATTTCCACCGGCGCGGCATCGGACGCCTCGATCATGCGGCGCGGCAGATAGATATTGAAAGCGGTGCCGCGGCCCAGCTCGCTCTCCACATCGATAAAGCCGCCCGACTGCTTGACGATGCCGTACACGGTGGCGAGACCCAGACCCGTACCCTGACCCACCGGCTTGGTGGTGAAGAAGGGATCGAAGATCTTGCTCTGGATTTCCTTGGACATGCCAGTGCCTGTGTCGGTCACCTCGATGCGGACATAGTCGCCGGCCGGCATCACCGCGGTGCCCAGCGCCCTGGCATTCACGCTCTGGTTGGAAGTGCGGATGGTGACCGTGCCTCCGGACGGCATGGCGTCGCGGGCATTGACCACCAGGTTGATGATGGCGTTGCCCAGCTGGGCCTCGTCGGCATGCACCGCCCACAGGTCGGGCTCGCGCTCCACATTCAGGGTGATGCCTTCGCCCACCAGGCGGCGCAGCATCTGGGCGAGTTCGCCCACCACATCGCCCAGCGCCAGCACCTTGGGCTGCATGGTCTGCTTGCGGCTGAAGGCCAGGAGCTGGCTGACAAGGGCCGCAGCGCGCAGCGCGTTCTGGTGAACCTCGTTGATTTCCTTGAATGACGGATCGCCGGCCTGGTGGCGCATCAACAGGAATTCGCAATTGCCGATGATGACCGTGAGCAGGTTGTTGAAGTCATGCGCCACGCCGCCTGCGAGCTGGCCCACCGCCTGCATCTTTTGCGATTGGGCGAACTTGGTCTCCAGCGCCTTCTGCTCGGAGACATCCACCAGATAGAGAATGGCCTTGCCGTCCGGCATGGGGCTGGCGAACAGCTCGGCCATGCGCTCTTCGCCATTGGCGGATTTGGCGCCGCGCAGCTCCACGGCCTTTGAGCCTGTTTCACCGGACGCCGTCCGCGCGATCAGCGCCATCACCTGGGCGCGGTCGCTTGTCTCGACCAATGAACCGAAATCCTTGCCCACCAGCGGGCCGGACGCCCCGAAGAACTTGGCCAGCGCGGCATTGGCGTCGCTGACCACGCCCTTTGCATCGGCAAAGGCCACGCCCATGGGCGCGTCGCGGAACAGGTCGCCGATATTCTGGATGGGCGCGATGGCGGCCGGCACCGGGGCGGTGACAGCCGGCGCGGGCGCCGCGGCGGCGCGGGCCAGCACCGGCTGAGGCGATGAACTGGCCGCCAGTCTGGGCGTGAACCACCAGGCGGCCTGACGGTCGGGCAAGGGACGCACGGCGGCGACGATCTCCAGCCCCGGCACCACGACGAATGTTTCCTCGCGGGCGCGGCCTTCGGCGGCATCACGCGATAGGCGATAAAGAACCGCCGCGCTGGGCTCACCCGACAGCGCCAGCTCGGGCGGCGGCGGCGATTCCTGTTCGCCCACACCGGCCATGCGGCGATAGACGGGATTGCAGTCCAGCACCGCGCCGTCTTCGCCGGTGATGGCCCAGGCGATGTTGGCCTTGCCGGCAGCCTCGGCGACGCGCAGCGCATCCTGGGTGGCGCGGCCCATACGCGGCCACACCGCAAAGAGGAAAAGAACCGCCACCAGGGCGATGCCGACCAGCAGGGCATAGCCGGCCAGGCCCGCAACCTGCGGCGCCGCGATGGCCAGTCCGGCGGCAGCCAGGGCGAGCAGGACAAAGCCCAAGGCCGCCCAGCGCCAGGCGCCGGTAGGCACCCCCACACTGCTCGTGGAAAGGGATCTGGAAGCGTTCATTAACGCCACAATACAAGATTTGGTTAACCAAAGGTTTCCAGCCACTAAATGGCTGTTTTTCTTGATGAATTTTGAGGGCTTCCGAACGCTGTTCGGCTTCCGAGGACAGAAAGTTAACAGTGTCGAATCAGCTCGTTAGGCGCGAGGGATTTTGTGGCCTGAGAAGGGGCGAGGAGCGAAGTGGGCACTTGAGCCCATGAGCGACCTCGCGACGCACTCAGGACGCAAAAGGACCGCGCCTAACTCGCGCGGGCGGGCAGTTTGCCCTGCAGCCGCATGACGTAGCCGATGACCTGCGCCACCGCCTTGAAATGCTCCGGCGGCACCGGATCGTCGATCTCGATGGCGGCGTGCAGCGCGCGCGCCAGCGGCGCATTTTCCACCACCGGCACATCGTTTTCCTCGGCCACGGCGCGGATGCGGAGCGCCAGGGCATCGACGCCCTTGGCGACGCAGACCGGGGCGGCGGTCTTGCCGCTTTCATAGCGAAGCGCCACGGCAAAGTGGGTGGGGTTCATGATCACCACGGTGGCGCCCGGCACCGCCGCCATCATGCGCTTGCTGGCCCGCTCATGGCGAAGCTGGCGAATCTTGGCCTTGATGGCGGGATCGCCTTCATTCTGGCGATACTCTTCCTTGATCTCCTGCTTGGACATGCGGTTGCGCGACAAGAAGCGCATGCGCTGCCAGAAGTAATCGGCCGCGGCAATCGCGGCCAGCGCCGACAGCGAGGCCATCAGCACCTTGAACAGCAGGCGCGTCATGTCGCCCACCACCGCGCCGGCGGTCTGGTTGAGAATGGCTTCCAACCCGCCGCGCTCGGGCCAGAGCTGGGTCCAGATGGCGACACCGACAATGGCGATCTTGGCCAAGCCCTTGACCAGGTTCATCCAGCCTTCGGCGCCGAACAGACGCTTGAAGCCGGCCATGGGCGAGAGTTTGGAAAAATCCGGGATGATCTTGTCGAAGGAGAGGCTGGGCCGGCTTTGCAGCACATGCCCCGCAACCCCCGCCACGATCATCAGCGCAAAGAACGGTCCCAGCACCAGCGCGACTTGCGGCAACAGGGCGCGGAAAATGGCGGCAAGGCCGGCGCCGTCCACGCTCATGGTTTCGGGCTGTTCCAGGAACAGGCTCAGCGCATGGCCCAGGCCCAAAGCGGTCTGCTTGCCGAACATGGCGATGGCCAGGGTGCCGCCGCCCAGAAGAATGAAGGTGTTGACCTCGCCGGACTTGACGACATCGCCGTTTTCGCGCGCCTGTTCGAGCCGCTTGGCTGTCGGTTCTTCGGTCTGCTGCGACTTGTCCTGGTCGTCAGCCATTTAGAGAAACACCGCCATGGAATTGGTGTAATAGTTCAGGAACACCGTCATCAGCGAGCCGATCAGCGCCAGCATGATCAGAAAGCCGCACATGATGTTGAGCGGCACCGCGACAAAGAAGATCTGCAACTGCGGCATCAGCCGCGCCAGCACGCCCAGCCCGGCATAGACGGCAAAGCCGAACACCAGGAAGGGCGCCGCGAGCTGGAAGCCCAGCGCGAAAGACGAAGAGGTCAACTGGATCACCAGCTGCGCCATGTCGCCGGTCGGCAGATGCCCGCCCGGCGGCAGCATGCGGTAGCTGCCGGCGATGGCGCCGATCGCCATGTGATGCAGGTTGGTGAGGAAGATCAGCGTGGTGCCGAGCAGCATCATGAAGTTGCCGACCACGGCGCCTTGCGTATTCTGGGTGGGATCGATGGTCTGGGCATACGCCAGGCCCGTCTGGGTAGCGATCAGGTAACCGGCCACCTGCAACGCGCTCATGATGATGCGCGCCATGGCGCCCACCAGTATGCCGGCGGTGACTTCCTGCGCGATCATGATCACTAGCGCCACCGTCGATTGCGGCGCCACGGCGGGATAATTGGCCTGAACCTGCGGCGTCAGGGCAAAGGCGATGGCCAGCGCCAGCACCAGGCGGACGCGAGACGGCACGCCCATTTCCCCGATCGCCGGCAACAGCATCACCATCGCGCCCACGCGGGAAAACACCAGCAGGTAGGTGAGGATGATGCCGGACAGCGCGGGAAGGTGAATTGTCATTTAATAGGCTGCAATACGGCCCGCGATATCGGTCATCAGTCCATTCATGGCCGCGCCGGCGAAGGGCAGGCAGATCAACAGCACCACGAAGGTGGCGACGATCTTGGGAACAAACACGAGGGTCTGTTCCTGGATCTGGGTCACGGCCTGCAACAGGCCGATGCCGAGGCCGACCACAAGGGCGGTTATCATGGCGGGGGCGATGATTTCCAGCAGCACCAGGATGGCGGAGCGGGCGAAGTCGATGGTCGTGGCAGGATCCATGTTGCTCTCTATGCTTTTTTGAATTGTCGCTCGTCCGTGCGCTGTCGCTACGGACCTCGCCGACGCTCCGTTTAAATGGGCATGTTCATGATGGACTGGTAGGCGGCCACGACCTTGTCGCGCACGGCCACCACCGTATCCAAGGTGATTTCGGCAGCGTTCACCGACTGGACCACGTCCACCAGGTTGGCCTTGCCCTGTACTTGCTGGGTGGCGGCCTGTTCGCCCTGGCGGATGGTGCCGATGGAATCCTTGATCGCGCCGGACAGGAAGTCCGAGAAATTTCCGCCCGGCACATTGGCCGGCGTGATGGCGGAGGACGCGCCCGGGGTGGCGATCTGGGCGGCGGCGCGGTAGGCGGCGGCGGCGGCGGCGGGAATGGTCATCCTTTATTCCTTCTCAGGTCCGCCTCCCCCTTCATGCGAAGCATGGCAAGGGGGAGGTGGTTTCAGCGTTCGAGGCGAAGCGTTAGCGAGCCGAGAGAAAGCTGAAACCGGAGGGGGTTCACTTATTCAAAAGATCGACGGTCTTGGCCAGCATCTGCTTGGTCGATTCCATCACCGACAGGTCGGCCTCGTAGGAACGCTGCGCTTCGCGCATGTCCATGATTTCCACCAGGCTGTCGACATTGGGCAGCTTCACATAGCCCTGCTTGTCGGCATTGGGATTGCCCGGGTCATACTGGCTCCTGAAGTCGCTTTTGTCGGGCATAGGCTTGGCGGAGTTGACCAAAGTGGCATCCAGTTCGCGGTCGAAGCTGGCGGTGACGGTCGCGATCTTGCGGCGATAGGGATCGCCGCCCTTGACGGGCGAAGTGGAGTTGGCGTTGGCGATATTCTCCGCGATGACCCGCATGCGCTCGCCTTGCGCGCGCATGCCGGACGCGGCGACCGCCATGGATTTGGAAAAGTCCATCGTCTTTCTCCTTTAGGTTGGTCGCTCCGGCTCGCGCCGACGCTCCTTAATTTAATGTCCGATCGCTGTTTTCATCAGCGTCATGGCCTTGGCGTAGAGATTGGCGGCAGCCTGGAACTGGGCCTGGGTGTCCGCCACCTTGATCATTTCCATTTCCAGCGACACGGCATTGCCATTGGGAAGCGACGCCTGGTCGGGGGACTCATGTTCTTCGAACTTGCTGGCGCGGGCGCCCGACAGCGCGATGTGACGCGAATTGGTGGTCAGCATCGAAGAACTAGAGCCGGACTGGCGCAGCGCCTTGTCAAAATCCAGCGCCTTGAGATCCTTGGCGACATAGCCGGGCGTGTCGGCATTGGCGACGTTCTGGGACAACAAGTCCTGGCGCTGGTTGAGCCAGGTCATACGCTCGCGCAGCTTGGAGAGCAGTGGCACATCGGGCAGGTTCATCGCGGTAACCTTTTGTT
>JACCXK010000129.1 GCA_013697055.1 Alphaproteobacteria bacterium | reverse complement strand
CAAATGATCTGGCCATGGTGTACCCTTGCGACTTTACCCTTAATTTTAAGCATCATTTTGGCGCGCTGGCGAGGGTTCCACACTGAAACATCCGCATTAACTTGGCCTTAGCGGGGGGCGGGGCAGGATATCGCCGCCAATCTCCGGATGTCCGTCATGGCCGATGCGCCCATCGATCTGTCCCACCTCGCCCGTTACACCGGCGGGGACAAAAGCCTGAATGCCGAAATCCTGCGGTTGTTTGACGGCCAGGTGAGCGAGATGGTGAGCCAGTTGCTGGGCGTGTTGCAGCAGGGCGATGCCCGCCGCTGGCGCGAAGTCACCCACACTATCAAGGGCGCGGCGCGCGGCGTCGGCGCCTTTGCCATGGGCGAAGCCGCGGCCGATGCCGAACCGGTGGATCCCGTCAGCAATCCCGACCGCGCCATCGAAGTGATCGAGGCGCTGCGCGTGGAAGGCGATGCGGTGCAGACGTTCATTGCCGAGTATCTCGCCGCATAAAGCCGAATTGCTTCCAGCCTTATTCTGACCCATCCTTCCGGCGATCCTGCGGGGGCTGATCATGAAATTGCGAAGCATTGCATTCCTTCTCGCGCTTGCCTGTACACCCGCGGCTGCCGCGCCGCCGGGTGCGGCGCTCCTTGCCAAGGTGCACAAGATTTTCGACGATTGGCGGCTCACCGCCCATGCGCCAGGCGTCGTCTACGGCATCGTGATGGACGGCAAGCTGGTCGCGGTTGAGGGCCTTGGCGTGCAGGACGTGAAGTCCGCATCACCGGTCACGGCCGACAGCCTGTTTCGCATCGCCTCCATGTCCAAGGCCTTTACCGCATTGGCCATCCTGAAGCTGCGCGATGGCGGCAAGCTCGCGCTGGACGCGCCGGCCGAAACTTATATTCCAGAACTCAAGAGCTGGTCCTACCCCACCAGCGACAGCCCAAAAATCACCGTGCGCAATCTCTTGACCCACAGCGCCGGCTTTGTCGAAGACAATCCCTGGGGCGACCGCCAGCAGGTGATGCCGGAGGAAGACTTCACAAAGTTTCTACGCGCCGGCGTGCCGCTGGCGCGTCCGCCGGGAATGGCGATGGAATATTCCAACCTGGGCTTCGCCATGCTGGGACGCATCGTCGGCAACGTTTCCGGTATCCGCTATCAGGATTATATCAAGCAGCAGATCATGGTTCCGCTGGGCATGACCTCCACGACCTATGACGTGCTGGCTTCGCCGGCCGCAAAGCGCAGTATCGGCTATCGCTGGCAGGACAATGGCTGGGTGCGCGAACCGGACATGAAGGACGGCGCCTTTGGCGCGATGGGCGGGGTTGAAACCAGCGCCAATGATTATGCCAGATGGGTGAGCTTCTTGCTGGCGGCCTGGCCCGCCCGCGATGGCGCGGAGAGCGGCCCGGTGCGCCGCGCCACCGTGCGCGAGATCGTCTCAGGCGCCAATTTCGTCCAGGCCGGAATGCGCAACCCAGCGATCGATCCCGCGCCCTGCCGCCAGGCGCGCGGCTATGCCATGGGATGGTTTTCGGTGGACGATTGCGACCTGGGCTTGTTCGTCACCCATTCCGGCGGCTATCCCGGTTATGGCTCCTATGTGATGCTGATGCCTAGCAAGGGCGTCGGCCTTTTCGCATTGTCCAGCCGGACCTATGGCTCTCCCGAAGTGCCGGTGCTGCGCGCGGCGCTGGCGCTGAAAGCAGCGGACGCTTTACCGGATCGCGAGATGGCCGTCAGTGCCGGCCTCGCCGCCGCTTACAGCGCGGCAAAAGCGGTGTGGCGCGCCGTGGACATCACAGCGGCGCCGCTGGCCAACAATATGCTGATGGACCATGACGCGGCCGCCTGGAAAAAGCTGATCGGTGATGTGAAGACCGAAGTTGGAGACTGCCCCGCCACCGAACCGGTCCAGCCGGTGTCCGCCATGGAAGGAAGATTCAGCTGGCGCTGTGCCCACGGTCGCGTGGAGGGGCGCGTCCAGCGTGCACCCGTGCCGCAAATGGCGATCCAGCGGCTGACCTACACCGCTGCCACACCCTGACTTGGTGAGTTTAGGATTTTAGGCAAATTAAAAGGGAGGCTTTTGGCCTCCCTTTTTGGTCAGGCCGCTAAGGCCGTTTCCCACTGAGGTTCTACATTACGTTTATCAACATCGCGCACTTTAACACGATGAAAATGCATCAAAGGCCACTTCCCTGGCCGGATTGGATTGATATCCAATGCAATCAACGCCTCGTAATCCTCGCGGAATACATGGGTTCTCGTAGAAAGGATGTTCAATACTTTGAGGCGAAGTGACCTTTCTGCCTCGTGACGCATTGGTTCTTTATTGTTTTCCCAGCGCGAGACCGTCTCAGGAGTAACGTCTAGCTTTTGAGCAAGATCAACTGCTTTAAGACCAGTAGACTTCCTGATTAGCTGCAATTCTCTGCCGTTGAGTTTTTCCCCCATCATCAATCTGGACGCCGCGACGGTAGCTATAAGCCCCGGCATATCTGGGATAAAAATCGCGATATGATCGCAATTTAAACAATCTATAAGATCCACTCCATCATGAAGCATGACGGGGTATCCCAAGACTGTATCCTCATGTTCGAGGATGCGCGTACGGTTAAACTTCGGGCTACCGCAGGCGCTGCACGATGTCATCGTCCTCGTGGCAGTTTTAGACATGTCTTACTCCGTGTCCTTCCTAAGTGGCGTTTAAATGGATGACTTCAATGGTCATCTCGAGTTCGAAAACCGAAATCACGATTTCGCAACCGTAGTCTTCGGTAAGCTGTCCTGTGACGCGGTAACGCTGGTTCGTTGCGAAAAGCTCAAACTCGACAGCGGTACATTCGCGAAGGCAGTCCATCACGTCTGCCTTGTCCCACCCGTTTTGGTCCAACACGACACGCACCGCTGGCCAAAATATGTAGTTGGCCTTCGGATCGATTGAGAGGATGCGAATGCGCTCACTAGCAGCTTGAAGGACTTCGGGGGATAAATTGGCAGGCATTAAACTCTCCGTTTTCTCAATAACGCTCCCCTGATGCGCACGATCCTATTCGGACTTGAGAAAATATCAAGAACCTGATTCGAATATGGTTAAGCACCTGTAAATAAACAAGATTATTGAGAAGATGGGAGCCGCTTCCTGCAGCACCCCAGTCATGCTCAGCGCCGGCCCCTTACTTCTTGTCAAACCTTTCGAACTCATGTGCGATGCTGGCTTCGATCAAGGTGCGCCACACCGGTTCGGCGATGTCCGGGCTTAAGCCCGCCTTGCGCCCTTCAGCGATCACCTTGGCCACCACATCCTCGATCCGCGTCGGGTCACGCACCTGGTCGCGGCCGGTTTTGAGCTGGGCCGCCCGTTCGATATAGGCTTGGCGCACCGCCAGCAACGCCACCAGCCGTGCGTCCAGGGAATCGATGGCCACCCGCAATTCGGCCATGGAACCGCAGCTTTCCGCGGGCTTTGGGGGGGCGTCGTTTTGCATCGCAGCACTGTTAAAAGCAGGGGTTGTTGGCTTGGCTATTTTTACACTATAAGACCGATGTTTTCCCAGCCAATACATGAAGTTAGGTGTGGAATACCCTTATGACCGCAGCCCCCATCGAAACCCGCCCCGCCGAAGGCGGGGCCATTGAAACCGATGTCGCCATCATCGGCGCAGGCCCCATCGGCCTGTTCGCCGTCTTTGAGCTGGGGCTGCTGGACCTGAAGTGCCACCTGATCGACATCCTGGATCGTCCGGGCGGCCAGTGCACCGAGCTTTATCCGGAAAAGCCGATCTACGACATTCCCGGCCTGCCCATCGTCACCGGCCAGGAGCTGACCAACAAGCTGATGGAGCAGATCAAGCCGTTCAACGCGCAATTCCATTTCAGCGAAATGGCGACCTCGCTGGAAAAGCAGGCCGATGGCCGCTGGAAACTGAAGACCGATGCCGGCACCGAACTAATCTCCCACGTCGTGGTGGTGGCGGCGGGCGCCGGCTCCTTCCAGCCCAAACGCCCCCCGGTGCCGGGCATCGAGACGTTTGAAAATGCCGGCGACGGCATAGGCGTGCACTATGCCGTGCGCAAGATGGAAACCTTCCGCGGCAAGAACATCCTGATCGCCGGCGGCGGCGACTCGGCGCTCGACTGGGTGATCAACCTGGCGCCGCTGGCCAAGAGCGTGACGCTTGTGCATCACCGCGACGGCTTCCGCGCTGCCGCCCACAGCGTCAACCAGATGCGCGAACTGGAGAAGGAAGGCAAAGTCAAATTCTATGTCGCCAGCGTCAAGGCGATCCATGGCGAGCCCGGCAAGATGACCGGCGTGACCCTCGCCGGCCATGACAAGAGCGAATGGCATCATGAGACCGATACGTTCCTGCCCTTCTTCGGCCTGACCATCAAGCTGGGTCCCATCGCGGAGTTCGGCATCAACCTGAACGAAAACCTGATCCCGGTGGACACGGCGCGCTTTGAAAGCCAGACGCCGGGCATCTTCGCCATCGGCGACATCAACAGCTATACCGGCAAGCTGAAGCTGATATTGTCCGGCTTCCATGAAGCCGCCCTGATGGCCCAGGCGGCGTTTCACATTGCCCGGCCGAACGAAAAGCTGCGCTTCCAGTACACGACCTCCTCGTCCAACCTGCAAAAGAAATTGGGTGTCTCTTGAGTGAGGCGCGGTTCGCGCGGCGCGCGAACGAAATGGTCCGGGGGACCATTTCGAGTGGCGAACGCCGCGAGCACAAGCGAGCGGCACGTAAGACTCTAGAAGGAATGGTCAAATCATGAAGATCCACGCCGTTGACCGCCAGGGCAAGGAACACACGCTGGAAGGCCGTGACGGCTGGAGCGTGATGGAAATCCTGCGCGACGGCGGCCTGGACATCGCGGCGGAATGCGGCGGCGCCTGCGCCTGCGCCACCTGCCACGTCTATATCAACGACGGCTGGTTCGAGAAGCTGCCCACCCCTTCGGAAGCGGAGATCGACATGCTGGACATGGCGCTGGCGGTCGAGCCCAATTCGCGCCTGTCATGCCAGGTGATCTGCAGCGACGCCACTGACGGCATAAAAGTCACCGTCGCGCCCGAGTGAGAGCCCACGGCGCGCGCAGCGCGTGAGCAGGTCCAGCGGACCTGCAAAAGTGGGCGAGCGCCGCGAGCTTGGGCGAGCGCCCGCGGCGTGCGAATAGTCTTTCCGAGTTACCTAAATTGCGGGCCCGTGGCCCAGACCACGATGGCCTTGCGCGTGCCCCGGGTGCATTGTGTCACGCGATGCTGGATGAAGGACGGAAACACGATCACCGCGCCCTTGTCCCGCGGCGCCACTTCAAGGCCCCGCGCGCCGTGAAACTCAAGATCGCAACCCTCATACGCGCCGGGATCGGTCAATTGCACCGAGGCGGACAGTTTGCGCTGCACCGGGTTGGGGCCCCAGTCGATGTGCCAGTCATAATGACCGCCCTCGGCGCCGTGATAGACCGTGTATTGGAACGCCTCGGCAAAGCCTTCCAGATTGAAATGATAGACCTCTTGGTTCACCTTGCGGATGATGCCCTGCATGCGGTCATAGAGCCATTTTATCTCCGGCTTGAATGCCAGGGCAGCCGTCCGGGTTATGCGGACCTGCGCGGTGACGTCGCCGGAACCTAGCAGCGCCTGTTGCTGCTGCAGGCCGTCGCCATAGCGTTCGATCGCGTCCAGTTCAGCAGCCGTGAAGACATTCTCGCAAACCACGCAGGTGGCGGAGGGGTCAGCGACGGGCTCGGGCATGGGCAGCTTTCGCGGGAAGGCCCGCGAAAATAGGGTTTGCCGGAACCTTAGTCCATGCCCGTTGGCCGCCAGGGAGATTTCCGCCCTTGCTGCCAAACCGTTCAACGAACGTTAAACTGTAGCCTCTAATCTTAAATTTATGCGTGAAGATATGGATGCAACGGGCGCGCGTTTGGATGGCCCCCTGACGGAAAGCGCCGCGGCCTCGCGCGAGGTGGCGGCCGCCAAGCTGCATGTGCTCCATCTCGATCCGATCAAGGCCAAGCTGGGCGCCAAGTGGGACAAGCTGTCGACGCTGGTCCATACCCTGTTCGAGAAGTCGCTGCGCCGCGCGCAAGGACCGGCCGATCATTTCCTGCTGGTCGATGAAATGTCCTATGTCGTGACGTTCCACGAGCTGTCGCTGGAAGAGGCCAGCGTGGCCTGCGCGTCGGTGGCCCAGGAAGTCTGCGACATGCTGTTCGGCGCCGATGTGGACGACATCTCGATCCGGGGCCTGATCGGGCCGGTGCCGGCTGCCCTGCTGGAAAGCGCCACCGCCAGTGGCGCGCAGATCACCGAACTTCTGGAACGGATCGGCGGCGAAATCCTCGTCACCCCGCACCAGAATCCGAAAATCATCTGGGAAAAAGCTTCCGTGCCTGCGACGGCGGTATCGGCCGGCGCCTGGAATGACAGGGCCCTTCTGCTGGCCGAGCAGGCCGGCGTGAAAGCCGGCTATTTTCCGGTGTGGGAACTGGCGGCGCGCAAAAGCAGCACTTTGTTCCTGTCAGCGTTCAACCGCACCAGCGAAAGCCCCATCAGTTCGCGCAGCGCGTTGCGCGGCATGGAGATGCCGCGCATCGTCAATTTCGAAACCACCCTGCTTGCCGCCGCCGCCGAATATGCCCAAGGCGTGCATGCCGCACAGAAACACTGTGCCCTTTGTGTGAGCGTGAGTTACGAAACCCTGTCCGGTTTTCATTCGCGCATCGCCTATATCGGGGCGTTGAAATCCATCCAGGTTCCGGCGGATTGTCCGCTGCTGCTTTGCATCGACCAGGTACCGGACGGCACGCCTGTGGGACGGCTGGCGGAAATCGTCGCCATGCTGGCCATGCCCAATGTCCGCATCATGGTGCAGTTCGAATCCTTGCGCGCCCTGCCCGAATTGGGCATCCGGCTGGGCGCCATCGGCATCGGCGGGGTGATGCCCTACAATTGCGACACCGCCACCGCCGGCACCATCGCCCAGAAACTGGTGCGCCGCGCCACCGAACAGAAGGGCTTTGCCTTCCTGCACGGCCTGGACAATGACGCGGCTCTGGACACCGCCCTCAATAGCCATGTCCGCTTCGGCTCGGGCCGCGCCATCCAGGCGGGCCGCATTTTCAGCGGCAAGGACCCCATTCCCGATTTTCCCTTGCGCGCCTGAGCGGTATCAAAGGTGACGGTCGCGCTTGAGTAGGGCATGATTGCCGCATGGCGATCATCCCCGGCCGTCAACAGGCCTATCCGCAAAAGCCCTTGGCGCTGTTCCTGATCGGCATGCGCATCAACAATCTGTTGGCCGTGAACCGCTGGGGGCCGGTGGCGATGGCCATGCCGCGCATGCAGGCCGAATTGGCGCAAAAGCCCGAAGCGGGCCTGTTGTGGCAACGGAATTTCATCTCCGGCCGCAATGTGATGAGCCTGCAATATTGGGAAAGCACGGAAAAACTTTTTGCCTATGCCCATGACCGCGAGGGCCGGCATTTTCCCGCCTGGGCCGCGTTCAACCGCAAACTGAAGAACAATCGCGCTGTGGGCATCTGGCACGAAACCTACACCGTCACACCCGGAGAGGCGGAAAACATCTATTCCAACATGCCGGCCTTCGGGCTGGGCGGCGCGATCGGCATAGCGCCGGCGATGGCGCGGATGGGCGGGTTGCGCGATCCGTTTGCTAGGCGCAAGACCTGATGTAACGCCCAAATGGCAAAATCCATTATTTGCCAATTGTCTTTGTTGCCATGATGAAAGCGAGCGCGGACATGGTTCTGTCCCCCAAGCCGGCTCCAGCCGCGCTTACATCAGCATCCTTGTCGATCTTAATTTCGTTAGGCTGGCCGATATAGGTTGCGCGCACTTCGACGACCCATCCCCCGCTGATCGCAACAATCAGATCTGAAGTATAGTCCTGATCGTTCAAGGTAACGAGGTATTCTTCAGACAGAAAATCCGGAGGCGTTGAGCCCATATCGTGCACTTTGAGCGCGGGGCCCAATGGCCTGACATTGTGCTGAACCTGCATGATCTCCTGCTTGTAGTTTGCAAAGGCGGTCTCGAGCGTCATGCCTTCTGCGGCTTTGGTGGCAAATATTGAAAGCTTTGCGTCGGCTCCGCCCAATTTACCGGGGCGACGATAATCGCATCCCACATCCATTCCCTTGACGTTCGATGGAAAAACCATGGCTTGAGAAAAATCCACACTCGGGAAGCCAGAAGGGCAGATCAGACCGCTTTGCATATGCTTTATCGTGCCGTCGTCCCTCACCGCAAAAACGCCGTCAGCACCGGGTGCCTGGGCGACAATATTCTGGTTATGGAGCTTGGTTGCTGCGGCCTGTTCAGGCGACGGCGGCCGGATTTCCCCGGCGTCGGCACGCATCGCTGTAGAAGTCAAAACCGCCGTCATGAGCAAGAGACAGGCGGCTTTCATGTTTCATAGACCTCGCATGCAGATGGCCTGTGTCCAAGGCTAGGGTGTTCGTCTGCTAACTGGCGGCGGTTTAATAGCCGCCGAGATCCTTTTTCATTTCGAAAGCGATCGAGCCGCGTTGCCCCAGGAATGACGTTCCGGCGTTCATCTTGTAGAGGCCGCGCAGATAGGCGGCATCGATATCGGTAAGACCCGCCGGCTTGCTGTCGCCGCTGCACCCCGGCGCCATCAGATTGGCGATGGTCGGTATCTCCTGGCAGGTATCGTAATACTGGCCCTGGGACAGCGCGAGCATGGCGATATAGTCGGCGAGCGTACCGATCTGCTGGCCGCCGATCTTGCCCGTGTCCACGATGATGATGGCGGTGGTGAACTCGCTTTTCAGCCCGTCGCCGGTCCGCGAGCCGCTGGTGTTATAACCAGCGATTTCACCGTTCGCGCTCATCACGCCATAACCGAGACTCCCGCTTGGCAGATCCGCTGAAACGAAACCTCTGAAGTCTTCGGTCGCGGTGCTGTACCAGGCCTGAACCGGCAGAGTCATGGTGGCGATACGCTGGGTTTGCGGGCGATAGTGAAAGCCCAGCAAGGCCTTGCGCTTTTCGCGGATGAAATCCAGCAACTTCTGCGGCTCGGGCGTGGCAAGCACCAGGACATTGGGCCGGCAAGGTTCACTGGAAGCCAGCGGGGCGCCCGCTGTCGTCGCGACCCGAAGAATGCGCTGGTTAATGTAGAAATCGAATTTTGCGGGCAGGCCGATGGTCAGGGGGCAGATGCCCGTCTTCCATCGGGCGATCTTGCCCAGCAATGGCGAGGGCGCGGTGTGGCCAATGATGAATTCGGTAAGCGCCTTTTCAGGCCGTTGTTTGGGCGCGGTGACGATGATGTTTTCGACACCGTTGCCCGGTGCTGCGGCAGGCGACGCGCCCGGCGCGGGCTCCTGCGCGGAGGCGGACAGGATCAGAAAGAATGCCAGAATAGCAGGTGTGATGACGCGGGTGTTCATGCCGCAACCCCCTCAAACCGGGGCCGATATTACACCGACTGGCGCCTCCGGCAAAATCGGCCCTCAGTTGAGACTGCCGCGCCGGCCCGACGCCGCTATCGCGATTTGGGCAGACGGCGCGCGGCCGAAAAGCCCATGCCCAGCAATCCGAGCAGCAACATGCTCCATGTCGCGGGCTCGGGGACCTGGGTCACATCGGCGGTGGTGATGACCACATTGTCAAAGCCCGAACTGTAATCGTCGGACGGATCGCCGCTGAGAAACTTGAAGATTGTGGCATTGGTTGTCGCCAAAGCCTGATACGAAAACTGTTGCCAAACCTGAGTGGATTGTCCGGCCCCTTGGGAATTCACCGCCTGATAGGCGAACTGGTTGTTGATATAGAGGTTCACGGTCGTGGTGGTGCCAAAGACGCCGCGTGGATCGACCACGTTGCCGACCCAAAAACTCACCGTATAGAGCTGCCCCGCCAAACCCGTCACGGTGGTTTCAACACCTTCCAGACCGTTCGAGGCTTGGCCCGCCAGATCCGCCCATTGGTTTCCGGATTGCGCCGGGAAGCTGATACCGTTTTGTGTGAACGTCGTCTTGACCACGGAAACCGCATCGGTGGCCCCGGGCGGGCCCACCACGGTCCAGGGACCGATGCTCGCACCGGTGCCGTAATTGTCATAGCCGTTGCCGGTATTGCCCGACCCGACGACCACCGGTGTTTCAAACCCGTTGGAGAACACCACGGCTGCATTGGCGGAGGTCGCCAGGGCGCAGAGTGCGGTCATGGCACCTGCCAAGATCGTGAGACGAGAACGCAGCATGGAAATCTCCGGGCCATGGAAAGGCGTGGGCGAACGCGTACAGACAGAATTATCCAAAGCAATCGGTATGCCAAAATGGGAATCGTGACGATTCAACCGGTTGCATCGCTCCCAAAAAAAGAGTTCGTAAATGACTTTTACGTTAACCGTGATCTTATGTGTTGGGGCGTGACGTGCGATGACATCGGAAAGCGAGATTCCATGATGCGTGCGGATGGGCAGCATACGGGCGTTTTGCGTTCCGCCATCGCCTGGATGCGATGACATGATGTGCCGGCTATCCGGCTTTACCGCTTCGCAAAAACGGCTAGGCCCGCCCGTCTTTCCGGGGGCTCAATGACCGTTTCACACGCCTACACTGTAGCGTTTCAGGGGATCGAAGCCCGCCAGAGCGACTGGCGACCCGAGCGCAGCGAGGGCCCGTCCGGCGCGACCATTAAAAAACTGAGCGGGCTTCGATGACCGTTGCCCACGTCTATACAGTGGCCTTCCAGGGCATCGCGGTATTAGGTAGCAAGCTTCCAAAGACTTCCTTGGGGGTCCGGGGGTATTTGGTCGATTATGGCCGAGTCCCAAACCGTCGTGATCCTCCGCAATAAGCGTGATGCTATTGCCGCCGCCATAGACAGCTAAGTACCCGGCCCAAAGGAATGAAGCCTCGGCCACGCTGAACTTGTCTGTAATGGTCCAGCTTCCAAGCTTTTCCTTGGCTGTAGGTGGAAGCTTAGGAAGGTCCCTCAAAGGCAGCGGCGGCGGCGATGTCTGAAGCCGTGCCCGGTTTTCCTCAGCGCGCTGCTGCAACGTCTTTTCGGGTGGCGCTGACGGCAGTACCGCCTCTTTACGTCGCAACATGGTGTCCAGCCACACCCCTAGCGCAAAGCCAATCGCCACGCCGCCAGCCCAGTGAAACGCCTCTGAATGCGCTACCGCCGCTAAGACATTCATGAGGGCTTGGACCTGCGCCCGAGGATGATCGAGCCAATGTAGGTCTTGGGCGAGCGCGCCAAGCCAAATAGCGAAGACGGTGCCGACCAGATAGAGCGCGAAGGTGCGCAGATGCTTGAGTAATTTAGGCCCCATGTCGGACTCCTATCATGTCGGGCAAAAGGTGCCAGACACACAGAAGCCCGCAACGCACCGTGCGCTGTCGGCCAAATTCCAACAAAGGGTTGTTTCTTCTCCATAATTCCGAGGCTTCGGAATTAGGCGCTCGATTTCAAGCCGCTAGGCTTGGAAGCTTGCTACCTAATACCGGGGCATCGAGGCGCGTGAAGTCGATGTCCAGGTCCATGTCGGTGATGGCGGCAACGGGCTGTTCAACATTGTCGGCCTGGCCGACAAGGCGGTGGGGGAAAGCAAGGAGCGGGTGCGGGCGGCGCTGAGCGCCATCGGCCTGGCGCTGCCCTTCAAGCGCATCACCGTCAATCTCGCCCCCGCCGACCTGCCCAAGGAAGGTTCGCATTACGACCTGCCCATCGCGCTGGGATTGCTGGCGGCGACATGCGGCCTGCGGTGATCGTCCTGATCGCAACCATGGCGGCAATTGTCCCCGCCACCGCACATCCGGCAGTCCGTCATCATGAGCACACTGCAGATGTCCAAAACCCGCAGGCTTATTTCATCCAGAGCGGATCAGCCTCGTACTATGGCGAAAAACACGGCGGCAAAATCACCGCCAGCGGGACGAGCTTCGATTGGCGCGATTTCACGGCGGCGCATCCTTGGCTGCCCTTCGGTACCATCGTGCGGGTCACCAATCTGCGCAATCGGCGCTGGGTGAAGGTGCGCGTCACAGACCGCGGTCCGCACACCAAAAGCCGCGTCATCGACGTTTCCGCCGCCGCGGCACGAGAATTGGGGATGTTCCGGCGCGGCGTGGCCCGGGGGAGCGTCAAGGCGTTTCACGAAGACCAGGACAGTCCGCTAGCCGAGGGCGCACCAGGCGATGATGCAAAGCCGGACGGACATCCCTGAAGGACGGTTTACGCGCGCGCGGCCTTCTTGCGGCGAAGGGCGCCAACACCGATCAGGCCCGCGCTGAACAGGGTCAGCGTCACAGGCTCGGGCACCGCGGTAATCGCCAGCGCGGAGGCGGCGCCGGGATTGAGATAGGACGTGAGAGTGCCGTTGCGGTTCACCTGCACGCCGCCCAGCAAAAATGCGTTGGGATCGGTGGTGAACAGATAATTTTCGCCGCCGTCCAGGATGCCAATGCCAAAGGCATGCAGGTCGCAGCCGCCGAAGCCGGCGCACAGGGGAGCATCGACCGCAGGCCCGCCCAGGGTCAGCAAAAAGGAAATCGAGTTGCCGAAGGTGAAGGGGTGAAAATATTCCGTGACCGACACGCTGCCGTTATCGTCAAGCGTCACGGCCGCGGGCAAGGTGCCGAAAACCTTGCCCAGCACATCGGGAAAGCCGAACTGATCGGTTGAGGTATAGGGATCGATATTCGCCAGGGTGCCGCCACCGCCCTGGAAGGTGGAAATGGTGGCGGTCACCTCCTGGAAAGGACCAAAGCTCGAATTGCCGAACTGGAAATCCAGGTAGCCGCTGGTACCCGCCAGGCTGCTGGTATTGATGTTGAATTGATAGGTCGCCGCCTCGGCGACAGTGGTGAAGAAGGCAAGCGCCGCGGCGCAGATGAAGCCAAACTTGAATGACATGATGGTCCCCGGTCGGATGAATTGCCGGGTGACCGTATCGCCGGTTTGCGACAGTTCGAATGAGAGCGTCGCCCACATGGCTGCGACCTGAGAATGAGGTCTGATGGCACCACCATCGATACAGCTGGGATGAACAGCGTCGTCACGGGTGGCTGCAAAAATGACAGTTTTGTAAATATCTTTTACACGCGCCTAAAAAAACTCTGCTTTTCCGCCGCGTTTCTACCGGCACGAACTTTGCGTAACACCGGCGGATAACCTCCGGCGCTGGGAAATCCGATGATGCGTTTCAAGAAGCTCGTGTTGGCCGTCCTGCTCGCGCTCGGCGCGTCGGCCGGGGCCGCGAACGCCGGCGTCCTGTACACGCTGACCCTGACCTCCACCGGCAATAGCACTGGCGCGCCGCTTTCCACGTACAACGGCACGGGCACCATCGATCTCGCGTTCGCGCCTCCCGCCAGCGGCCTGGCCAATTTGGGCACCGCAGCCGTGACCTTCCTGATCGATGGCCACAGCTTCTCCGGCACGGCCAGCTCCGTGCAGTTCTTGAATGGCGGATTCTGGAACGCATCCTTCAGCCAGCAGATCGGCTCAAATCCGAATCGATTCTCCCTGGGGACGACCAGCGGGTATGTGTATTATTACGGCAACCTGCAGCAGCAGGCTTTCGGCACGATCTCGGCGGCGCCAGCACCCGCCGCTGCCGTTCCCGAGCCCGTCACCCTCTCCTTGTTCGGCGCCGGTCTGGCCGGCGCCGCGGCGCTGCGCCGCCGCAAGAAAACAAGGAAAGCGTAAGATGCAAACTTTGCAGCAAACGCGGCGCCCTCGAGGGCGCCGTTTTTGTTTGTGCGCGCCGGTTTGCAGTTGCCCGCGCTAACGAAAAGCCGCGCCAAATTGGCACGTTCCGCCTGTTTGTCACGGATGTGTCACCCCGCAACCCTACCCTTTGGGCAAACACAAAGGGGTACGGGTAATGATTGGTTTTGCTGGATTTCGCGCGTCCTTGCTGGCGGGCGCCGCGGTTGTTTTGCTGACGCCCCAGGCTTTCGCGGCCGACTTCACGGTCAATCCGGGCGCCACCGATACCGGCGGCAAGACGGTGTTCGGTCCCAACCTGGGGACCATCGGCGCCGGCGGCAAGCTGACGCCGGCGGCCGGGACGGTCGCCATCACCTGGAGCCTGAACACCAACACCACCGCTGCCGTCACCATCAACAATTCCGGAACGATCCAGGGCTCGGGCTCCTCGCGCGGCATCGGCACATCCAGCAATGCCGCCGGCGCGGCGCGCAGCTTCAATTTCGACAACCTGACCGCCACATCCGTGCTCGCCTCGGCGGGCAATGACGCGTTCCAGATCAACAACGATATCGGCACCGGCGCCATCAACGTCAACAATTTCGGCACCATCAAGGCCACCGGCACCGGCGGCAGCAATGGCCAGGCGCTGGATTTCAACGCCATCACCACCACCACCGGCACCGTCACCATCACCAACCAGGTTGGCGGCGTGATCCAGGCCGCCGATGCCGACGGCATACGGCCCGGCAACCGCGCCACCATCAACAATTCCGGCCAGATCATCGCCAATTGGGTGACCGGCGCGAATGGCAATGACAGCAACAATGACGCCATCGATTTCCAGGATGTCGGCAAGGGCGGCACGATCAACAATTTCTCGACCGGGTCCATCACAGGCGCGCGCAATGCCATCACCGGCAAGGACGCCATCATCGTCAACAATTCCGGCACCATCACGGGCGTGGACGGTTCGGGCCTGAACATCGACACCACCACGGCCAGCGGCATCACCGTTGTGGTCAACAATGCCGGCGGCGTGATCACCGGCAACGCGGTCCATGCCGATGGCGACGCCATCGATGTCGACTATCTCGTGAATATCACCAACGCGGGCACCATCCGGGCCGTGGGCATCGATCCGGTGGCGGCGGCTTCGCTCAACGAAGCGTTGGCGATCGGCGGCGGCACGGTCACCAACAATGCGGGCGGCCTGATCATCTCCGACGAACGCGCCATCACCGTGGACGACAGCGATCACGGCAACGCCTTTGGCGCCACCAGCATAGACAATGCCGGCACCATCACCGGCACGAACGGCCAGGCCATCGCCATCACCAGCATTTCCGGCGACACCCTGACCAATCGCGCCGGCGGCGTGATCAATGGCAGCGTGGTGATGGGCAACGGTGTCGATACGATCAACCTTTATGGCGGCTCTGCCCTGAACGGCGCTCTGAATGGCGGCGGGGGCTCCGACACCATCCATCTGCTGGGCAGCGGCAACGGCACCCTGGCGAACGTCTCCGGTGTCGAGGTCCTGAAGGTCGATAGCGGCCGCTGGGCGGTCAATGGCAACCAGACCTATGCCTCGGGCGTGACGGTGGCCACCGGCGCCACCATGCTGGTGAACGGCGCCCTGGGCGGCGATGTCGTCAACAACGGCACGGTCAGGGTCGACAATGCGACCGTCAGCTTTACCGGCACCTTCCAGAACAACGGCGCCTATATTTCCGACCCTTCGACCCAGACGTTCAACAATCTCTCGGTCGGCGCCAACGGCTATATCCAGGCGGGCGCGGGCGATGTTTTCAAGGTGGGCGGTAATTTCACCAATGCCAGCACCAAGAACCAGCTTTGGTACACGCGGGAGGCGACCCTCGAACTCATCGGCGCCGACCAGACCAATCATTGGATCGACGTGCTGGGCGCCGACAACGGCAAAACCGCCCGCAACCAGGATTTCAGCTGGGGCGAGCTGAACATCGACGGCGGCAATCTGATCACGTTCAAGAATGGAACGGCGCTCTGCAACCGGGGCTGGTATGTCGCGGACCTGATCGGCGCGCTGATCTCGGGAAGTTCGATCGCTAACATCACCGGCTTTAACGGCCTGACCGTCTATTACGACGCCTACCAAACCGATAACGCCTATCTCGGCGGTCTGACCTATGCGCTGGCAGGCGGCGGACAGTTGGTGGCCGACGTGCCGGAGCCGATGACCTGGATCCTGTTCCTGTCCGGGCTGGGTTTGTTGGGCGGCTTTGTGCGCCGCCGCCGCGTGCAGGCCGTCGCCGGATAGGCCGGATCTCCAGGCGCAAAAAAAACGGGCACCCAATCGGGTGCCCGTTTTTCTTTGTGCGCGTGGCGTCAGCCGATTGCCGGCGACCTTTGGCGGCGGCGGGTGGCCATGAAGCCGATCAGCGCCAGTCCGGCCAGCATGCTGCCCCAGGTCGCCGGTTCCGGCACGGCGACAACATCGTTGAAGCCGGTGACAAGCCCGGTCTTGAGATTGCCGGCCGGACCATTCGGGCCGCTATACTGGCGCGAGCTGGTGACGGTGCCCCGCGTGTCGGAGTCCAGGAACAACGGCGTCGCCGATCCGGACAGGTCGAAATTCTTGACGATCAACAACAGGTTGGTGCCCCCGCTTGGGTCATAGGCAAAAGACTGGGACAGGGTGAAGTCGAGCCGCCCATTGGCAAGCGCCGGAATGGCGCCATTGAAGACCAGCGTGGCGCTGTTGATAAGGGCGACAGGAAAATTGTCGGTAATGGCATTCACTTGCTGTGTGGTGGTGGCTGCCAGATAGATCTGGAAGTTGCTGCCCGGATTCGGCGAGCCGCCCTTGAGGATCGTGTCGTAGAAGGTGAGCTGGTTGATGGTCAGCGGGCCGCTGAAAGCGCTATCATCAAACACCTGCTGATAGACATAGGCGGCCTGGGCGCTTCCGAACGGCGCGGAATTGCTGTGGTTCGGGTTGGTGTCGGTGACGCCGACCACCAGTGCCTGCGCGGACGATAGGGCCGCGGAGACAAAAAATGCGGCGATGGCGGCCGTTTTGACGAGCGATTTCATGAACATGATCCCTAAAAACATTGCATGGCGGACACCTTGGCGCAGGTTTGTAACCGCCCCGTGACGCTGCATAAGTTTGGATCGCTTTCGGACAGGATCACGGCTAGCTTGCGCGATGGCCATGGAACTTAAAAAGTACAACACCAACTGCTTGATGCCCCTGGTGATGTTGGCCGTCCTGGCCGTTTGCGCGCCCGTCCAGGCCGCGATCACCACGCAGGATTGGGGCGCGACCGCCGACGACCACCGCCCGGCCAATCTCTACACCCTGACCAACGCCGCGGGAATGCAGGTGCGCATTTCCAACTATGGCGGGGTGGTGGTTTCCATCCATGCGCCGGGGAAGGGCGGCGCATTCGCAAATGTCGTGCAGGGCTTCGACACGCTGACGGATTATACCAGCGAGGATTATATCCGCGCCAACGGACATTACGGCGCCATCGTCGGCCGCTTCGCCAATCGCATCAAAGGCGCCAGGCTGACCATTGACGGACAGAGCTATGCCCTCGATCCCGACAAGAACGGCGATCTGGACCAGGGTGGCGTGATGGCCTATTTCCGCCAGGTCTTTACCGCAACCATCCGCGATGGCGCCGAACCGCAGCTGATCCTGAAAAGGACCGACCCCGACGGCTATATGGGATTTCCGGGCACCGTCGAGGTGACGGTCACTTACACCCTGACCCGGCATAACAGGCTGCGGATCGATTATCGCGCCACGACGGACAAGAAAACCGTCATCAACCTGATCAATCACTCCTATTTCAGCCTGTCGGGCAATCCGTCCGCCACCATCGATCATGAAACGCTGCAGCTGTTCGCACACCACTACACGCCGATTGACGCCGGCAGCATCCCCACGGGGGAAATACGCGATGTGACGGGAACGGATTTCGATTTCACGGCGCCTGCCGTGCTTGGCCCCAGATTGGGTTCAAGCGATTTGCAGATCGCCAGCAAGAAAGGTATCGATCACAATTTCGTCATTGACGGCGTGCCGGGAAAGCTGCGGATCGCCGCGCGGCTGCGCGATGTCGAGGCGGGACGGCAGCTGGAAGTCTGGACGACGCAACCCGGCGTGCAGGTCTATACCGCCAATTCCGTGCGCCCGCAGGTCGCCCATGCCAAGGGATATGTGCCGCACAGCGCGATATCATTCCAGACGCAGCACTATCCGGATTCGCCCAATCACCCGAACTTTCCGTCGACCGAACTGGTTCCCGGAAAAGCCTTTCACGAAGTGACGGAATTTCGCTTTTCAGCCCTCGATCAGTAACGGAAGATCAAACCGGCACAAGGGGGCGTCGATGAACATACAGATAGACGACCTGTCGAGCCGGGAAACACAGGATCTGCTGCGGCTGCATCTTGCCGGCATGCATTCCAACTCGCCGCCCGGTCATGTCTTCGCGCTGGACCTGTCGGGCCTCAAAGTCCCGGAGGTCACTGTCTGGAGCGTTTGGCGGGGCGATGCCTTCTGCAGCATCGGCGCCTTGAAACGGCTGGACGCCAGGACCGGCGAAATCAAATCCATGCGGACCCATCCGGGTTTCCTGCGCCAGGGCGTGGGCCGGCTTTTGCTCAACCATATCATTGAGCAGGCGCGTGCGCGGGGCCTGCGGCGGCTCAGCCTGGAGACAGGCTCCGGCCCCGCATTCGAGCCGGCGCTGCGGCTTTATCGCAGCCACGGCTTCAGCGATGGCGAAGCCTTTGCCGATTACACGCGCAGCCCATTCAACCAGTTCCTGCACCTGGATCTTTGAAGCTCCGCCGCACGATGTCGAAGGCGCAGGAGAGACGCTTGTCGTCTGACGCAAACGGCACGGTGCCGTGCCACATATAGGATGGAAACAGCACCAACAGGCCAGGCTCGGGCTTGACCAGATGATCGGGGGCCAGCGGCGGCACTGTCGGCGGACCTGGCTCGCCGAATTTCAGCCAGCCTTCCCGGCCCTCCATCTTTTCCGGCAGTCGCACATAAAAGGCCGACGACAGCCAGCCTTCGGGATGGATGTGATTGATGTGAAAGCCGCTCGCGTTCAATCGCACCGACCAGGCGCCGCCGAAGCCATAGTCCTGATTGGGTTCGCCAAGCGCGGCGATATGCGCGCGGATCGGCTCGTCGATGGCGTCAAACAGCGCGCGGATCGCCGGATCGGGATAATCGGACAGCGCCCGCATGGTCTGGCTGCCATGGCGCAGCGATTGGCCTACCGGATGGGTCAGCGGCCCGTGGATGGCATCCAGCGCGTCACCCAGATCGCGCAGGTAGTCGTCCAGGCTGCTCCAGCCTTGCGGCGCTTCAATGCGATAAGCCTTGACCAGCCGGCCATAGTCATACAGCGACGCGTAGCGGGGATCGCCCGCCAGCCGCCACGCCACTGCCAACAGCGCGGTGGCGTGCTGGTCGGTGGGCCGGGCGGCATGCAACGCCTCGGCGCGCTTCACCGCCTGTTCAATGCGGCCCAATGCCAGGTCCACTTCAATCTCGGCCTTGGCCCGCAGCTGCGGCGTGATGCCCGGCGCGGCGTCGGACAGGCGCCGGTCGGAGTCTTGCGGATCGAACTTCAACCCTGCGCGCGCCGCCAGCACATTCAGGCTCGCATCGCGATCCGCCCGCGCCGCCGCCAAAGTGTAGGCGCCGGCCTCGTCGCCGGCATCCTGCAACAACCGCACCGTGACCGCGACAATGTCGGGCGTCTGGGGCGCCGCATCCAGTTCGGCGCGCGCGCGGCTCAGATCGCCGGTCCGCATCCACACCAGCCCGGCCAGTTCGCGCTGGGCCTGCGGCGAGGAGGGATCCTTGCGCACCGCCTTGCGCCAGGCGGTCTCGGCTTCCTCCAGCCGGCCCTGCTTGTTGAACAGCCGCCCCAGAAGGACATAGGAGTGGATGTCATCCATGCCCAGCGTGACGGCGCGGCGTGCGGCAGCTTCCGCTTCTTCTTCATCCCCTAACCGCAGCGCGATCGAGGCCAGGGCAAATTGCGCCGCCCCGTCCTGGGGCGCCAAGGTCACCGCCTGGCGCAGTTCGCGCTGGCAGCCCGGCAAATCGCCCAGCTGGTGCAGGACCAGGCCCAACAGGCTGCGAACCGGCGCGCCGTCCTGGCCTGCGGCAATTGCCTGCACCAGTGCGTCGCGTGCTTCCAATACGCGCCCGCTCCGCAGCAGGACTTGAGCCAGGGCAACGGAATCATGCGCCATGGCGCCGATTCCGTCACGGACGGCCCCGGCGATGCAAGCCCTATTCGCGCGCGCGCGCCGCCGCGTCATACTGGCCCCACCAAAGAGGCGAACCCCATGAAGCTGTCCATCGCGCTTGCCCTTCTTCTTCTCGCCGCGGCCCCCGCATATGCCCAAGTCGAAGTGATCCAGAATCCGATGACCCCGGCGGACGCCAAACCCAATGATCCGTCCGTGCCCGACGCCTATGCCCTGACGGGCCAATTCGACCGCATCGTGGTGCTGCGGATGAAGAACAAAGTGGATCTGCTGCGCGGCATCGAAGAGATGGTGAAAGCGCAGGGGATCAAGAACGGCGTCATCCTGGCGGGCATCGGGTCCTTGCGCGGCTATCACGTCCACCAGATCAACAATCGTGACTTTCCCACCCGCAACGTCTTCACCAAGGCGCTGACCACGCCCTGCGACCTGGTGGGCATGAACGGCTATGTCGTGAATGGTGTGGTCCACGCCCACATGATGCTGGGCACAGGCGAGAAAGCCATCAACGGCCACCTGGAGCCGGGAACCGAGGTCTTCACCTATGCCATCGTCACCATCGGCGTGATGAACAATACCGATCTGAGCAGGATCGATGACAAAAGTTATCGTTGATTGTGATAATAACATTTGCTGCGATTCACAGATGGCACACGCCGCTAAAAAATCCGAAGTTCCGGGAACAAATTTTTTGATTCTCCGAACACGGATAATGTGAAAGTTCATTCGCGCGTTTTCGCACATGCGATTCTGTAACGCGCAATTACAAACCGGCAGTTCCGGATTCAAAAAAGCGAGGCGCGGCCCGAAGGGCCTATTTCCTGCATTAACTCTGATGTTCGCGAAAGCTTTTGAAGGGGCTTTTTGAACACTGAGGTAACAGTATGAGTTCCAGTAGAGTCGGCAGACAAATGATAATGTCCGCGATGCGCGTTCTGATCACGGGTGCGGCGTTGATGGGTACAGTAACGCTCGCAAGCGCTGCGCCCGTTTATGTGAATTCCAATACCGATTTCACCAATTCACCCACCACCATCAGTTTTGGCGGCGGTCAAGCCAGCTACACCTTCAGCTATCTCGGCGGCAACACCAACGACATCGATGCTGTGGCGACAGGTGGCACGGCGCAGGTGAATTATTTCAGCTTCTTCGGTCAGGATATGGTGGTCGGGTTCCAAATCGATTCCAATATCGGCGCGACCGGCTATCCGTTCAAGGCCTTCCCGACCGCCGCTCCAATTCCCTATTCCATCGCGGAGGATTTCATCGGCCTGAAGTTCACGCTGGCTGATGGCGACCATTTCGGTTTTGCCGAAACCTTGGGTTCGACGCTGGTCGGCTACGGCTTTGAGTCGCAGATCAACACGCCGATTATCGCCAGCGAGCGTATCGGGGCTGTTGACGTGCCCGAGCCGCTGACCCTGTCGCTGTTTGCGGCAGGCTTGACCGGTATGGCTGCCCTCCGCCGCCGCAAGAAAGCTTCGGTCGTCTAAAACGGCATTCCCCTCACTGCGAAACGGCGCTCCGGGGCGGGGCGCCGTTTTCCATTTTACGGGTCGCGTATGACAAACGGGAACTTTTGGTTCCCATCGGCCGTTGCATTGTCATATTTGGAGGTACTCATGAAGCCGATCGCGATTTTGGGTGTGGTTCTGATTGTTCTAGGCATTGGCGGGCTGTTTCTCAGCCGCGTCACTTGGACCGAGACCAAGCCGGTGGTGAAGGTGGGCCCGCTGGAGGTCAATTCCCAGGAAGACCATACCGTCTGGATTCCCACCGCCGCCGGTGTGATCACGGTGCTGGCCGGGCTGGGACTGGTGTTTGCGGGCAAACGCGCCGCCTAAGAGATAACTTCGCTGCGCTTGCGAAGTAACGCGAAGCGACCGGCAACCCGAGCGGTCCGTAGCGACAGCGTACGGACGGGCCTGCCGGCGCGACCATCCAATAAGTTTGCGGGCCGTCACAGTTCCCGCCTATCATCTTTCCCTAATTCCAATGGGGAGAGAAAAATGCGTTCAATCATCAAGCTTGCCTTGGCCGCGTGTGTGGGTGCCGGCGTCGGCGTGACGGGATTCGCCGCCATGGCCCAGAAGGACCCCAAGGTCGGCGTCACCGTCAATGATCCCGTCGGCCCGGCGCCCGATCCCACCAGCGTCACCGCGACCTTGCCCAAGGACCAAAAGTGCACCGGCGAAGTCGGCAAGATGCAGATGTGCTACCTGTACGGCGATCCGGCCAAGCCGGGTCCGTACATGGTGAAGTACATCTGGTATCCGGGCAATTTCTCCAAGCCGCACTATCACAACAATGAACGCTTCGCCTATGTCGTGTCCGGCACCTGGTGGACGTCCACCAGCAAGGTCTATGACGAGCGCACCACCTATCCGGTGCATGCCGGCACCGTGGCGGTCGACATACTGAGGGGCGTCCATTGGGATGGCGCGCGCACCGGCGAGAAGGAGCCGGCCGTGCTGGTCCTGGCGGGTACCGGCCCCAACACCACCCAAGGCGTGGATGAAAACGGCAAGGACATGGGCCCGCCACGCTAAGAGATCGCGCATGCGCAACCTGGTGACCGCCGCTGTGTTGGGACTGCTGGCGCTTCCGGCTTCGGCCGAGACGCAACAGCAGCTCCTGACCCAGGGGCCGACAAGCAAAATGCCCCTGCCGGACCCCGGCCATATTCCGCTGGTGTTCGGCAAGGATATTCCCTGGAAAGGCGGCGAAGGTTCGCAGAGCGCAACGCTGTTCGGCGATCCCAACAAGCCGGGCCTCTATGGCGTGCTGATCCGTTGGATGCCGGGTCACAATTCCACGCCCCATTCCCATTCCACCCCGCGCTACGCCTATGTCGTGTCGGGCACCTGGTGGGTGTCATCCAGCACCCACTACGATCCCAGCCAGATGTATCCGGTGCCGGCCGGCACTTATGTCAACGACGTGCCGAACACCATCCATTGGGACGGGGCCAAAACCGAAACCGGCCCGGTCGTTCTCATGCTGGTGGGTGAAGGCCCGGTGCAAAGCGTGCGCTATGTGCCCAAGGATCCGAGCAAGGCGCCCGAAGGCCAGGATTTCGTGCCTCCGCAATAAAATGCATATTGCATTCCGGGAGCGTCCGGCGACCCGCAGGGGTCGTTAGCGACAGCGTCGTGCGGCGCGCGACCAAACAAAATGGGGGACAGAGTTTGAAATTCCATCCGGTCTATCTGTTTTTGGCGGTGCCCTATGCCGCGTTCCTCTGGGTACCGTTCTACAACCGCCTCGAGCCGCAGCTGCTGGGCATCCCCTTTTTCTACTGGTGGCAGATTTTCGGTATCGTCCTGACATCGCTGTGCATCGTGCCGGTCTATTTCTGGCAGCAAAGCCAAAAGCCGGACCCGCAGAAATGACCATCACCGTCATCGTCTTCCTGGCGCTGTTTGTGTTCGTGGCGCTGCTGGGCCTGTTCGGTTCGCGCTGGCGCGCCGGTGATCTGTCCCAGTTGCATGAATGGGGCCTGGGCGGCCGCAGCTTCGGCACCTTGATCACTTGGTTCCTCTTGGGCGGGGATCTCTACACCGCCTATACCTTCATCGCCGTGCCTGCCCTGATGTTCGGCGCTGGCGCCAACGGTTTCTTCGCCGTGCCTTATGCCGCGCTGATGTATCCGGTGCTGTTCATGGCCTTCCCGCGCCTGTGGTCGGTGTCGAACAAACGCGGCTACATCACCGCGGCCGATTTCGTGCGCGGCCGCTTCGGCCATCGCGGATTGGCGCTGGCGGTGGCAGTGACCGGCCTTGTGGCGGTGATGCCCTATATCGCGCTGCAGCTTGTGGGCATGCAGGTGGTGATCGCGGCGCTGGGGCTGGATTATGCGGTGACCGTGCCCGTGCTGGGCACCGTTTCGGTACCGCTGATCGCGGCCTTCTGCGTGCTGGCGGCCTTCACTTATACATCCGGCCTGCGCGGCACCGCGCTGATCGCGGTGGTCAAGGATCTGCTGGTCTATATCACCGTGCTGGCGGCGATTATCATCATCCCGTCCGAGCTGGGCGGTTACGCCAAGATCTTCGCCGCGGTGCCGTCCAAGCAGCTGCTGTTGCCGCCCGCGCCGGAAGGCAGCCTGGGCGCGGGCTTTGCCTATATGTCGCTCGCGGTCGGCTCGCTGCTGGCGCTGTTTCTCTATCCGCATTCGGTGACGGGGCTGTTGTCGTCGTCCAGCCGCCATGTCATCCGCCGCAACGCCATCGTGCTGCCGGCCTATTCGGTGGCGCTGGCGCTGATCGCGCTGCTCGGCTACATGGCCATCGCATCGGGCGTGAAGGAGATGCCGGAATATGCTGCGGGCTTCAAAAGCTTCGGCAACAATTTCGCGGTGCCGGCGCTGTTCCTGCACATGTTCCCCGGCTGGTTTGCAGGCTTTGCCTTCGCCGCCATCGCCATCGGCGCGCTGATGCCCGCCTCCATCATGGCCATCGCCTGCGGCAACATGTTCACCCGCAACATCTTCAAGGATTTCATTGCGCCGGATTGCACGCCCCAGACCGAGGCCAAGGTCGCCAAGCTGGTGGCCTTCACCGCCAAGCTGGGCGCGCTGTTCTTTGTGCTGGAAATGCAGACCACCTACGCCATCCAGCTGCAACTGCTGGGCGGCATCTGGATCTGCCAGACGGTGCCCGCCGTTCTCCTGGCGCTGTATGTGCGGCTTGATCCCAGGGCATTGCTGGCGGGATGGGCAGCAGGTGTGGGGCTCGGCACCTGGATGGTGGCGGAACTGAGTTTCAAGGCTTCGGTCTATCCGCTCCATCTCTTCGGATGGACGGTGCCTTGTTACGCGGCGCTGAGCGCGCTTTTGGTCAACCTGGTGGTAAGCGGGCTGGGAACGCTGCTGCTGCGCGCCACGGTCGGCGGGGACCTGCGTGACGAGACGGTTGCGGCAGATTATCTTTAAACCCTGCGCTTTAGGCGCGAGGGATTTCGTGACCTGAGCAGGAGCAAGGAGCGAAGTGGGCACTTAGCCCATGAGCGACGCGCGACGCACTCAGGGCGCGAAAGAACCGCGCCTAACCGAAGCGGCCGGTGATGTACTGCTCAGTCCGCTTGTTGTCGGGCGCGGTGAAGATCTTTTCCGTCGGTCCGTATTCGATCAACTCGCCCAGATACATGAAAGCGGTGAAGTCGCTGGCGCGGCTGGCCTGCTGCATGTTGTGGGTGACAATCACGATGGTGTAGTCGGCCGCCAGTTCCTCGATCAGTTCCTCGACCTTGGCAGTGGAAATCGGATCCAGCGCCGAGCAGGGCTCGTCCATCAGGATCACTTCGGGACGGGTCGCCACGCTGCGCGCGATGCACAGGCGCTGCTGCTGGCCGCCCGACAGCGACAGGCCGGAGGCGTTCAGCTTGTCCTTCACCTCGCCCCACAAGGCGGCGCGGGTCAAAGCGGATTCGACACGGCCATCCATTTCCGACTTCGGGATGCGTTCATAGAGTTTGATGCCGAAGGCGATGTTGTCATAGATCGACATCGGGAACGGCGTCGGCTTCTGGAACACCATGCCGATGCGGGCCCGCAGCAGGTTGAGATCCTTGACCTTCAGCAGGTTCTCGCCGTCCATCAGGATTTCGCCTTCGGCCCGCTGGGCGGGGTAAAGCTCGAAAATCCGGTTGATGGCGCGCAGGAGCGTGGACTTGCCGCAGCCCGACGGGCCGATGAAAGCGGTCACTTTGCGCTCCATCAACGGCAGGCTGATGTTCTTCAGCGACTTGCTGGCGCCATAGAAGAAGCTCAGGTCCTTGATGTCGATCTTGGCCTTGTCGCCCGCGCCATTGGTGGCGTGGTGCTCCGGGGTCAGATGAACAGCGGTATCCATGGGTCAGGTCCGTTTCTTGCCTTCAAGGAGGCGGGCGATAATGGAAAGCGTCAGCACGGTGGCGGTGACCAGCAGCGCGCCGCCCCAGGCCAGGGTGTGCCAGTCGTCATAGGGCGACAGGGCGTACAAGAAAATCACCACCGGCAGCGAGGCCATCGGGTGGGTGATGTCGGTGGACATGAAGCTGTTGTTCAGGGCGGTGAACAAGAGCGGCGCGGTCTCGCCGGATATGCGGGCCACCGCCAGGAGCACGCCGGTCATGATGCCGGCCTTGGCTGCCTTCCAGGTGACAAGCTTGATCACCATGCTGCGCGGCGCGCCCAGCGCGCTGGCGGCTTCGCGCAAGCCGTTGGGAACCAGCAGCAGCATGTTCTCGGTGGTGCGCACCACCACCGGGATCACGATCACCGTGAGCGACAGCGAACCGGCAATGGCCGAAAAATGGCCCATATGGGTCACAACCAATTCGTAGATGAACAGGCCGGTGACGATGGACGGCGCCGACAACAGGATGTCGTTGACGAAGCGCACTACGAAGGCGAGCTTTCCAAACCGGGCATACTCGGCCAGGTAGGTGCCGGCGAACAGGCCGATGGGCGTGCCCAGCAGCACCGCGCCCAGGCTCATTACCACACTGCCGAAGATCGCGTTGGAAAGGCCGCCGGCGCTGCCGGGCGGCGGCGTGGCTTCGGTGAACATGCTGAACGACAGGGCTGAGATGCCGTTCTTGAGCAGCGCGCCCAGGATGAAGGCCAGCCACACCAGGCCGAACAGGGCCATGGCCAGCGACAGGCCGACGAACACATAATTTGTCAGGCGGCGGCGGAAATAGAGGGCGCGGTTCATGGTCATCATGTGACCTTCCCCTTGCTCTTTTCCATCTGGCGCAGCATCAACTGGGCGCAGGCCAGCACGATGAAGGTGATGACGAACAGCAGCAGGCCCAGCTCGATCAGCGACGAGGTGTAGAGCTCGCTGGTGGCCTCGGTGAATTCATTGGCAATGGTGGCCGAGATGGATGTACCGGGCGCAAACAGCGAAGGTGAAATCTTGTGCGCATTGCCGATCACGAAGGTGACGGCCATGGTTTCGCCCAGGGCGCGGCCCAGCGCCAGCATCGCGCCGCCCACCACGCCGGTCTGGCAGAAGGGCAGGCAGACTTTCCACATCACTTCCCAGCTGGTGGCGCCCAACCCGTAGGAGGCTTCCTTCAGCACGCTGGGTACGGTCTCCAGCACGTCGCGGGTCACCGCCGAGATAAAGGGCAGGATCATGATCGACAGGATCAGGCCGGCGGTGAAGGTCCCGATTCCGAAGGTGGCGCCGCCGAACAGGGTGCCGAAAAATGCCGAGTCGCCCACGGCGTTGGAGATCGGCTCCTGCACATGCAGCTGGAACCAGGGCGCGAACACAAACAGGCCCCAGATGCCGTAGATGATGGAGGGAATGCCGGCCAGAAGCTCGATGGCGATACCGATGGGGCGGCGCAGCAGCCGCGGGCAAAGATCGGTGAGGAAGATGGCGATGCCGATGCCCACCGGCACGGCGATCAGCATGGCGATCAGGCTGGTGACCAGGGTGCCGTAAATGGGCGCCAGCGCGCCGAAGCGTTCGCGGGTCGGGCTCCAGGCCTCGGTGGTGATGAAGCCGAAGCCGAATGCCTTGAAGGAGGGCATGGCGCCGATCACAAGCGAGAGGATCACGCCGCTGAAGATGCCCAGCACCGCCAGCGCCGCCAGCAGGGTGAGGATGCGGAACCGCGTGTCGCCCGCGCCGGCCTTGCGGGCGGTCTGGACTCTGGCGGTCAAGGCGGCAGGTTCGCTCAAGCTGATATCTGACAAAAGACGGCCCCGGGAATGTCGTGCGGGCGAGAATTCACACCCCGTCCACGCCACGAACATCACAGTCTTGCAAAGCTTTTGTGACGGCGGCGGAACTTTGGCTTATACCATTGTTATATTTGGTGTTTTTACGTTCCCAAGTATTAACCCAGGAAAAGAGGCCGGGTTAACAAGGCAGCCGGAACTTTAAGCGTTTCTGAAGGTACCTGAGGGCACAATCACCCTTCGAGAAACCCAGCAAAAGGCCGCATTCCAAGGTGTTGGCACGGATTGTTCGCATCGTTTTCGGCAGCGTGGCCGGCGTCATGCTGGTGGCGGCGCTGGCCAATGTCGTGCTGACGGGCCAGCTCACCCTGATCTCGCCCTTCAGTTTCGGCGCCCTTCTGGCCGTGGCACTGGCCTTTGTGCTCAACAATATTCTGACCGCGCGTGAGCGCGGCGAGATCCTGTCGGCCCAGGCTGCCCAGCTCAAGACCATCGCCGGCCGCCTGGAAGCCTCGTTGAAGAATGCCGCTACCATCAATGCGCGCCTCAACCAGAGCGAGGCACGCTACAAGGGCCTGGTGGACGCGCAGGGCGACGCCATCTTCCGCCGCGACGGCGCCAGCCGCCTCACCTATGGCAATGATGCTTTCTTCAAGCTGTTCGGCATCAGTCCGGCGCGCGCTATCGGCTATCCCTTCGCGCCCGAGCCGCATCCGGAAAGCCGCGCGCCCTTGTTCGGCAGCTTTTTGCAATCGGGCCGCAACCGCGCCCGCTATGACCAGCATGTGAAGACTGCCGAGGGCTTTCGCTGGATCGCCTGGGAAGATTTCGCGGTGCGCGATTCCCATGGCCGGCTGGTGGAAGTGCAGAGCGTCGGCCGCGATATCACCGACCGCAAGGTGTTGGAAGACGCGCTGACCGAGGCGCGCGACAATGCCGAGGAAGCCAGCCGCGCCAAGTCCGGCTTCCTGGCCACCATGAGTCACGAGATCCGCACCCCCATGAACGGCGTGCTGGGCATGGGCCGCCTGCTCCTGGAAACCGAACTGCGCCCCGAACAGCGCACCTATGCCGAGGCCATCACCCAATCGGGCGAAGCGCTGCTGACCCTGATCGGCGATATCCTGGACTTCTCCAAGATCGAAGCGGGCATGCTGGAGCTGGACGAGGACGAGGTGGACCTGCGCACCATGCTGTCCAACGTCTCTGAACTGCTTTGCCCGCGCGGCCATGCCAAGGGCGTGGAAGTCACCGTCATCGTCGCCCCCGATGTGCCGCGAGTCATTCTGGCCGACGAAGGCCGCCTGCGTCAGGTCATCACCAACCTGATGGGCAATGCCGTCAAATTCACCGAACGCGGCGGCGTCTGTGTCGAGGTCAAGCAGATGGGCGAGATGCTGCGCTTTGAAGTGCGCGACACCGGCGTGGGCGTGCCGCCCGCCAAGCGGCAGGAAATCTTCCAGGAATTCGTCCAGGCCGATTCCAGCCATGCCCGCAAGTTCGGCGGCACCGGGCTTGGGCTGGCTATTTCCAAGCGCCTGGTGGACACGATGGGCGGCGAGATCGCCGTGGATGCCGCGCCGGACTCTTTCGGTGGTTCAGGGGGCTCCTGCTTCTGGTTCACCCTGCCCACCAAGACCGTCACCCATGCGCAACCGGCCGCGCCGCTCGCCGGCATGCGCGTTGCGGTGATGAGCAAGAACCGGGCGCTGCGCGAAGGCATGTATCTGCAGATCGCCGCGGCCGGCGGTATTCCCGCCGATCCCAGCGGCGCCACCGACGCAGTGCTGATCGATGCGGGCACCACCAATGTGCCCGAACTGACGGTGCAGCCCGATCCGGCGATTCCGGCGCTGGTGTTGTTGACGCCCAACGCGCGCGGCAGCCTGCCGGAAATGCGCAGCCTTGGTTTTGCCGGCTACCTGGTGAAGCCGGTGCGCATGGCGTCGCTGGTGACGCGCCTGATTCTGAGCCGCCGCGACGCGCCGGCAGAAGTCCCGCGCGAGCTTCCGGTGGCTTATTTCCCGGAAGAAGCGCCGGTTGAAATGACTCCCGCCTTTGACAACCTGCCGCCGCTGGTGACCGCGCGGGAACCCGGCAATATCGAGACGCCCGACTTCGATCCGCCCGCCATCCCCGCGCCCTTCATGGAAGACCATCCGCCGGAAGCGCGCAGCGCGGGTCCCGCCGGCGTTCACACGCCATCCGTCGAAGAGGGCCTGCGCATCCTCCTGGCCGAGGACAATCCCATCAACATGATGCTGATCCGCGAGCTGGTCCGCCGCCGCGGCCACAGCGTCACCGAAGTCACCACCGGCACGGACGCGGTGCAGGCGATGGCCAATGGCCAGTACGATCTGCTGCTCACCGACATCCACATGCCCGGCATGGACGGCATCGAGGCCGCCCGCGCCATCCGCGCCGGTGAAGAGCGCAGCGGCAAACCGCGCACGCCCATCGTGGCGCTGACCGCCGACGCGTTGGACGTCGGCAAGCGCGCCTGCCGGGAGGCGGGCATGGACGGCTTCCTCACCAAGCCGGTGGACCCCGCCGAGCTGGAGGAAATGTTCCTGATGCTGTTCCCTAGCGAGGAGCGTTCGCATATCGTCGCGGCATGACCGCTTCGGGGGTGCGCAAGCGCTATTCCTTCCAGGATTACTTGAGTCCCCGCGTGCTGGTGATGCTGGCGCTGGGTTTCTCGTCGGGCCTGCCGTTCCTGCTGGTCGGCAATACCTTCGGCTTCTGGCTGCGTGACGAAGGCACCGCCCTCAAGGCCATCGGATTCATATCCTGGGTGGGGATCGCCTATTCGCTCCAGTTCGCCTGGGCGCCGCTGCTGGATCGCGTTCCGACCCTCAAGTTTCTCGGCCAGCGCCGCGGCTGGATGGTGCTGTCCCAGATCTTCACGGCGCTGGGGCTTTTCGCCATGGCCATGGTGGGCACAAGCCATGGCCTGACTGTGCTGGGCGCCTGCGCCTTGCTGGTGGCTTTTTCCTCCGCCACCCAGGACATCGCGATTTCGGCCTGGCGAATCGAGATCGCCAAGAGCCCGGATGAGCTGGGGCTGCTGACCTCCGCCAATACCATCGGCTATCGCATCGCGCTTCTGTGCACCGACTCCCTGATCCTGGTTTCGGCGCAGCATCTGGGCTGGCCGGTGTCCTACACCATCTGCGGCGTGGCGATGGGGATAGGGTTGCTGGCCAGCCTGATCGCCCGCGAGCCTGAAAACGCCGAAGCGGTGATGGCGCGCAAGGAGAAGGAAAAGCCGCTATGGTCGCCGCGCGGCTTTTTCGATGCCGTGGCCGGTCCCTTCATCATCTTTTTCAAGACCCATGGCGCGGCAGCCTTGCTGATGCTGCTGGCGATCAGCCTTTACCGCCTGCCCGACTTCGTGCGCGGCCCGATGCTCAATCCCTTTTACCATGACGTCGGCCTCAGCAAGGACGTGATCGGGGCCGTGCGGGCGACCATCGGCATCGCTTCGATCTTCGCCGGCGTGGCGGCGGGCGGAGTCCTGTCCCTGCGGCTGGGCTATATGCGCGCGCTTATCCTGGGCGGCATCCTTCAGGCGCTGGGCATCATGTCCTTCGCCCTGATGACCGTGACCGGATCGGACGTGACCGCCTTTTCCGCCGTCATGGCGTTCGACGACTTCGCCATCAGCGTGGCGGGCGTGACCCTGGTCGCCTACATGTCCAGCCTGACCAGCCTGGGCTATACCGCGACGCAATATGCGCTTCTGTCCTCGGCCTATGCCCTGGCGGGAAAATTCCTCAAGGGCTTTTCCGGCGCCGTGGTCGAGAGCCTGACCGCCCATGTCGGACTGATGAATGCCTATGCCTTCTTTTTCATCGGTTGCGGGGCCATCGGGGTTCCCGCCCTGGTGATGCTCGGCCTGTTGGAGCGGCAACATAGAAAAGCCGCCATTAACCCGGCTTAATCACTGTCACAATCCATTGCCCGCCGCCCCGCGGATGGGGTAAAATTGTCAAACTGTCGCATTTGGGGTCTATCCCCTGACAGGAGCCAAGGTGCTGTGAGTCGTGGGGGGCTCGACCGCATCGAACAGGAACGACTGTGGTCAATATCTACGAAGCCGGACCTTTCGAGGGTCGCCTGGAGCAGTGGCCGGTACTGGCCATCTCCGGCGCGCTGGAAGTGCGCCTGGCCGAGACCGAGCACGAGATCGAACAGGCCCAGCGCCTGCGCTACACCGTTTTCTACGAAGAGATGAGCGCCATCCCCTCGCCGCGCATGCGCGAAGAGCGCCGCGACTTCGACAAGTATGACGATGTCTGCGACCACCTGCTGGTGGTGGACCGTGACGCCCATGACGAAGATGGCCAGCCTCTGGTGGTCGGCACTTATCGGCTGACGCGCGAAAAGGACGCCATGCGCGCCGGCGGATTCTATACCGCCAGCGAATATGATTTGTCGGGAATGCTGAACGGCATGGCGCCGGGCACCAAGTATCTGGAACTGGGCCGCTCCTGCGTGGTGAAAAGCTATCGCTCGCGTCCCGGCACCCTGCAGCTGTTGTGGAAGGGCCTGATGGCCTATGTCGCGCGTTTCGACATCGACGTGATGTTCGGCTGCGCCTCACTGCCCGGCACCGATGTGACCGAGATGGCGCTGCCGCTGTCCTATCTGCATCATCATCATCCCATGCCCGAGAAGGTGCGGATCAAGGCGCGGCCAGAACTGTTCGTGGACATGAACCGTCTGCCGGCCGACTCCGTCGATACGCGCGAGGGCCTGCGCACCCTGCCGCCGCTGCTCAAGGGCTATGTCCGCGCCGGCTGCATGATCGGCGATGGCGCCGTGGTCGATCGCCAGTTCGGCACCACCGACGTCTTCATCTATTTCCCGCTGTCGGACATGGATGCCCGTTACAAGAGCCGGTTCGGGTTGGCCAAGTAATCACTTTTCATTTTGGGAGATCACAATGCGCAAATTCAAAATCGCGCTGGCCTTGGCGCTTGCCTGCGCCACGCCCGCTCTTGCCGAGAAGACCCTGATTGAATCGCCCGACGCGCCCAAGGCCATCGGTCCTTATTCCCAGGCGATCCAGAGCGGCAAGCTGGTGTTCGTCTCCGGCTCCCTGCCCTTCGATTCCGCCGGCAAGATCGACTACAGCAAGCAGGACGTCAGCGCCCAGACCAGGCGAGTGATCGACAATATCGCCCTGGAACTGAAAGCCGCGAACTTGACGTTGGACGATGTGGTGTCGGCCACCGTCTATGTCACCGACGTGGACGACTTCCCGGCCGTGAACACGGTCTATGCCGGCTACTTCCACCCGCCCTATCCGGCGCGGGCCTTTGTCCAGGTCGCCAAGCTGCTGCGCGGCGCCAAGGTGGAAATCAGCGTCATCGCGGCCAAGAAGTGAACCGCCTTGCCGCAGCGTGTTTGGCGGTGCTGATCGCCGGCCCTGCCTCGGCCGCCGATCTGCGCGCGCAGGTCAACGATTATCGCGCCGCCCATGAAGCCGCCATTATCGGCCAGTTGGACGAGTTGGTACGCCTGAAAAGCATCGCGGCCGACAGCCAAGGCCTGGCCGCGACCGGTGCGTATCTGGAAAGCCAGCTCAAGACGCGCGGTTTTGACACCGCGTCCTGGTCGGTGGGAGGATCGCCGCCCATCGTCTATGGCCTGCTCAAAAGTCCGGGCGCCAAACGCACCGCGATTTTCTATGCCCATTATGACGGCCAGCCGATCACACGCGCGCAATGGTCGTCCGATCCCTTTGTGCCGGTGATGCGCGATGGGCTTGCGGGCAAGGACCTGGGCTGGAAGGCCGCCAAGCCGCCCTTCAATCCCGAATGGCGGTTGTTCGGCCGCGGCGCTGCCGACGACAAGAGCGCTATCATTTCATTCCTCGCGGCTTTCGATGCGCTGAAGGCGCTGCATCGCAAACCATCCGTCAACATCAAGGTGGTATGGGAAGGCGAGGAGGAAGCCAGTTCCGCCCATCTGGACGGCATTCTCAAGACTCATGCGGCAGAGCTTCAGTCCGATGTCTGGCTGATCGGCGACGGGCCGGTGCATCAGTCGCGCACGCCAACCATTTACTTCGGCGCGCGTGGCAGCCTGGGACTGGACGCCACCATCTATGGCCCGCTGCGCGCCTTGCATGACGGGCATTACGGCAACTGGGTGCCCAACCCGGCCGCCATGGCCGCCGAACTGATCACCCAGATGCGCGACGGCGAGGGGCGCATCATCATTCCCGATTTTGCCGATGATGTGCGGCCGCTGACAGACGCGGAAAGAAGCGCCATCGCGCGATTGCCGCCGGTCGAAGGCGGTTTGAAAAAGGAATTCGGCATTGCCCGCACCGAAGGCGGCGAAAGCCTGACCGCAAGCACCATGCGCCCGTCGATCAACATTCGCGGCATTCGCTCCGGCCAGGTTGGCGCCGAAGCCAACAACGCCATTCCGGTGGACGCGGTGCTGTCGGTGGATTTCCGGCTGGTGCCCGGCCAGACGACGCCGGGCCTGCAGGACAAGGTCGAAGCCTTCCTGAAAGCCAAAGGCTGGACCGTGGTGCGCGAGACGCCCGACACGGTGACGCGGCTGGCGCATCCGCGCATCATCAAGCTCAATTGGGGCGGCGGCTATCCCGCTTTGCGCAGCGACATGACAAGCCCCGCTGCCAAGGGCGTGATCGCCGCCGCGCAAAGCGCCGCCGGCGGGCCCATTGCGATCCTTCCCATGATGGGCGGCAGCGTGCCGATCAACACGTTCGACGAGCTGTTCCACGTGCCGATCATCGGACTGCCCATCGGCAATCACGACAACAACCAGCACGCCGCCAACGAGAATATGCGGCTGCGCAACCTGTGGGACGGGATCGCCCTCTACGCCGCCATGATGGCGCAGCTGGACTGGTAGCGCTTAAGCCAGATCGAAGAGCAAGACTTCGCTGGCTTCCTTGGACCGAACGGCAATCTGATTCTGGTCGGTGATGGCGGCGGCGTCGCCAGCCTTCAGCAACTGACCATCCAGCGCGACTTCGCCCTTGGCCACCTGCAGCCAGGCCTTGCGGCCCGGCGCCAGGGGATGGATCGCCTCGACATCGCTGTCCAGCTTGGCCACCCAGATTTCAGCGTCCTGCACCAGCCGCACCTCGTTCTCGCGCGGTTCGGGCGCGGCGATGCGGCCGAAATGGTTGCGCACCGCGTCCGCATCGATGGCCTTCTGCTCATAGCCGGGCGCAATGCCAGTCTTCGATGGCATGATCCAGATTTGAAGAAGATGGCAGGTCTCGGTGGCGCTGGCATTGAACTCGGCATGGACGATGCCGCTGCCCGCGCTCATGCGCTGGATTTCGCCGGGGCGGATGGTGCCGCCGCCGCCAGTGGAATCCTTGTGGGCGATAGCGCCGTCCAGGATGTACGTGACGATCTCCATGTCGCGATGCGGATGGGGCGGAAAGCCCGCGCCGCCCTTGATCCAGTCCTCGTTGATGACCCGAAGCGGCCCGAAGCTTTCAAAGGCCGGGTCATAATAATCGCCGAACGAGAAGGTGAAGCGCGAATCCAGCCAGTCGATCTTGCCCTTGCCGCGATCTTCGGATTTGCGAACTGTGATCATTTGCGTTTGCTTTCAATGGCGTCCCAGACCAGGGCGGCGATGTCGGCGCCGCCGAAGCGCTTCACTTCCTGGATGCCGGTCGGGGAGGTAACGTTGATCTCGGTCATATAGTCACCGATCACGTCGATGCCAGTGAAGATGAGCCCCCGTTTTTTCAACTCTGGCCCGATGGCGGCGCATATCGCCTTTTCCCGCGCCGTCAGGTCCGTGGCCTCCGGGCGGCCACCGACATGCATGTTGGAGCGGGCCTCTCCGCTCGCCGGGACCCGGTTGATGGCGCCCACGAATTCGCCGTCCACCAGGATGATGCGCTTGTCGCCCTTGCGCACCTCGGGAAGATAGCGCTGCACGATCACGGGCTCGCGATAGAATTGGGTGAACATCTCCATGATGGAGCCGAAATTCTCGTCGTCCTGCTTGACCCGGAACACGCCGGCGCCGCCATTGCCGTAAAGCGGCTTGAGGATGATGTCCTTATGCTCGTCGCGGAATGAGCGGATTTCACGCAGGTCCGAGGTGATCAGGGTCGGCGGAATGAAATCGGCGAACTCGGTGACGAACAGTTTTTCCGGTGCGTTGCGCACTTCGGCCGGATTGTTCACCACCAGGGTCTTGGGGTGGATGCGCTCCAGGATATGGGTGGCGGTGATATAGGCCATGTCGAAAGGCGGGTCCTGGCGCATCAACACCACATCCGCAGACGACAGGTCATAGACGAACGGATCGCCCAGCGCGAAATGATCGCCTTTCACGGCGCGCAGGTTCAGCGGGCGCACATGCGCCGTGACCTTGCCGTCGCGGAAGGTGAGATCGCGCGGGCCGTAATAGAGCAGGCCATGACCGCGATTTTGCGCTTCCAGCGCCAGGGCAAAATCGGAACTGCCGCCGATATCGATCTTCTCGACCGGGTCCATCTGGATCGCGACAGTCAATGCCATGTCACACCTTTACCAACGTCAAAAATCCGGACGCCAGACATCCCGGTAATGAACCGGTAGCGCTCCAGGCGCGATGGCGACGATATCAAAACGGCTGCCGCGCCGGGCCAGGCCCGGACGGCTGGCGAGATATAAGGAGGCGGCGCGGGCAATGCGAGTCTGCTGCCCCGGCCCCACCGATTCCGCGGCGGTTCGCGCCATGTTTCGCGCTTTGACCTCGACAAAGCAGACCGGACCGAAGGGGGCGGCGGCCACCAGGTCGATCTCCCCGGCGCGGGTTTTCAGCCGCCGCGCCAAAATGCGGTAACCCTTCAGCCGCAGCCACCAAGCCGCCAGGTTTTCGCTGGCGTGACCACGCTGATGTGCCGCCTGGCGGCCCTCTTTAATTTTTGGCGCCATCTTTCAGTTCCAGGGCGCGGGCATAAATCTGTTTGCGCGGGGTATCGGTCAGCCCGGCAATCATTTCGGCGGCGGCCTTGACCGGCATGAAGGCCAGCGCCGCCTTCAGGGCGGCGTCGATCTTGGTGTCATCGGTCGCCGCCTCCAGCGGCGGACCCACCAGCAAAGTCACCTCGCCCTTGGGCGCACCGGCCTTCTGGTAATGCGCCGCCAGCTCGCGCAAGGGACCGCGGCGCACTTCCTCATGCAGCTTGGTCAGTTCGCGGGTCATGGCGGCGGGCCGGTCGCCCAGCACATCGGCCATCGCCTCCAGGGATTCCGCCAGTCGCTGGGCCGATTCAAAAAACACCAGGGTGGCGCGCACGGCCTTCAATTCCTCCAGCGCGCTTTTGCGCTCGCCTGACCGCGATGGCAGGAACCCTGCGAACAGGAAGCGATCGGACGGCAAGCCGCTGAGGGTCAGGCCCGCCAGCACCGCCGAAGGACCGGGTATCGCCACCACATTCGCCCCCGCCGCGATGGCCTCGCGCACCAGCTTGTAGCCGGGGTCGGACACCAGCGGCGTGCCGGCATCGGACACCACCACCACCACCCCGCCCCGCTCCAGCTGAGACAGGATCTGGGGCCGCATCTGTTGGCCGTTATGGTCGTTGTAAGGGATCAGCGGCCGGGAGATGCCATGGATGGCCAGCAGCTTGCTGGTGACGCGGGTATCCTCGGCGGCGATGACGTCGCAACCTTTCAGGACTTCCAGCGCTCTCAAGGAAATGTCGCGGGCGTTGCCGATGGGGGTCGCCAGGACATAAAGC
>JACCXK010000112.1 GCA_013697055.1 Alphaproteobacteria bacterium | reverse complement strand
CCATCTTTCCGTTGAACCATGGATGGCCGGGTCAAGCCCGGCCATGACAAGGTGGGTTTAGTCTTCTTCTACGGCGGGCGTCGTCTGCGCCGCCATTTCCGCCACCCGGTCGATCACCGAGGCCAGCACTTCGGGCTCGCGCGCGCCCGACACCGCCAGCTTGCCGCCGAAGATCATGGCCGGCACGCCGGTGACGCCCATCTCGTGGGCGATCTGGTCTTCGCGTTCCACCAATGCCGTATCGGTATCGCTTTCCAGCATCTCCGCCACTTCAACCCCGTCCATGCCGCACAGGTCGGCAATGTCGGCCAGAATACGGAGATCGCCGATATCCTCGGCGTTCTCGAAATAGGCGATGAACAGCCGCTCCACCACTTCGTCCTGCACCCCGGCGGCTTCCGCCCAGCGGATCAGGCGGTGGGAATCCAATGTGTCGGGGCGGCGCGCGATGGCGGCGAAGTCGAAGGCGATGCCGTCTTTCTCGCCCTCCTGGGCGATCAGCTTGTGCATCTCCACAATTTTCATCGGGTCGGTGCCGAACTTGGCGCGCATATACGCCTGGCGGTCCATGCCGCCTTTCGGCACCGTGGGGTCCAGGCGATAGGGCCGCCACTTCACGTCGAACAGGATATTGGGCCGCATCGCCATGGCGCGCATCAGCCGGCGCTTGCCGATAAAGCACCAGGGGCACACCGTGTCCGAGATGACGTCTATTTGCATGGGGGGATCTGCATTACTTCACCACCTGGCTGGTGATTTCATTTTCCTCCGCCAGCACATGGATCGAGGTGGCGCGCCCCTTGATCGACAGGGTGGCGGTCACCGGCACCAGCGCATCGATCACCGTCATGCCCGGCGGCGGCGATGCGGCGAGGAATTCCAGGGCGATGGAATGGCCATCACCATGCATCAGATGAAGATGCGGCTTGGTCCAGCCGCCGCTGGAAACCGCACCCTTGGCCTGCACCAGGATGGCGCCATCCTTCTGGCTGGCGGTCAGGCTGTCGATCCGCAGCACGCGCTTGTCGGCCGCCAGTGCCGGGGACGCGCAGAGCAGGGCGGCGATCAGGACGGGAAAAAAGCGCATGGGCCGACTATAGGGAAAATTGGGGCAAGAAGAGGTCAGATATCCAGTTGAACCCGTCTGATGCGGCAAAGTAACGGGTTTTGCCATCGTTGCTAGCGGCAGCGTAGCAGCGCCGCAGGATGTTTCAGATATTCAATTCGCACCAGACGGGAACGTGGTCGGAGGGCTTCTCGCAGGCGCCGCGCACCTCTTTATCAATCCCGACTTTCTTCAGCCGGTCCAGCCCTTGCGGCGACAACAGGATATGATCGATGCGGATGCCGTTGTTGCGTTCCCAGGAACCGAAATAATCCCAGAAGGTGTAATGCCCGCCTTCCGGATGAAGCGAGCGGAAGGCGTCGGTGTAGCCGAGATTTTCGATCCGCCGCAGCGCCGCTTTGGACTCCGGCTGGAACAGCGCGTCCTTTATCCAGGCCTTGGGCCGGGCGGCATCAATGTCCTGAGGGATGATATTGTAGTCGCCCATCAGCACCACCGGCTCTTCATTCTTCAGCAGCTTCTTGGCGTGCAGGCGCAATCGTTCAAGCCAGGCCAGCTTGAAGTCGAACTTGGGACCCGGCCAGGGATTGCCGTTGGGCGCGTAGATGGTCGCCACCCGCACCACGCCCTTTTTGCCGGCGATCACCGCTTCCAGATAGCGCGCATGATCGTCGCTTGAACCATCAGGAAGAGGGGCACCACCGGGCAGGCGCGGGGTGACATCCTCCATGGGATGCCTGGACAGGATGGCGACGCCGTTATAGCTTTTCTGTCCGTGTACGGCGCAATTGTAACCCAGCGCCTCGAACGGCTCGCGCGGGAAACCCTCGTCCACCGTCTTGATCTCTTGCAGGCAGACGACGTCGGGCTTGGCCTCCTTCAGCCAGGCCAGCGCCGGCTCCAGCCGCGCCTTTACCGAGTTCACATTCCAGGTGGCGATTTTCAAACCGTGAAACTCGTGCCGCAGCCGCATGACGCGGTGGCGTTGGGATTGTTGACCTTGAAGGCCTGGCCGATCAGGTCGTCGGTGAAGTCGATTTCCGCCCCCGCCAGGAAATCCAGCGACACCGGATCGATCAGAACCTTGGCGCCGTTCTTCTCCACCACCAGGTCTTCTGCGAGCTGGGCTTCGTCCAGGGCGAAATTATACTGGAACCCCGAACAGCCGCCGCCGGTCACCGCCACCCTGAGGGCCGAGGGCTGAGGCTCGGATTTGAGGATGTCCGCAATACGCTTGGCGGCACGGTCAGAAAGGGTCACTGATAATTGGGAAGTGGGCATGGCGGTCATGATGCGTTCCTGGGGACTCTTGCAGTCTGGGGTACAGGCTCTATGTAGTCCTCGCCATGGCCGAAACCAACACCCCCAGTTCTGGCCCGGCAGGACGGTTATTGGGTCCTGTCGTCAGCCCGCCGGGCCCGCATGCCGCCTATGCCGCCAGCCCGGCCACCAGCCGGGGGCGGTTTTACCCGGAATCCGAAAGCGCCACGCGCAGCTGCTATTCCCGGGACCGCGACCGCATTATCCATTCCACCGCCTTTCGCCGCCTCAAGCACAAGACCCAGGTCTTTGTGCAGCATGAAGGCGATTACTACCGCACCCGCCTGACCCATTCGCTGGAAGTGGCACAGCTGGCGCGCAGCCTGGCGCGTACCCTGGAGGCCGACGAAGACCTAGCCGAGACCGTGGCGCTGGCGCATGACCTGGGCCATACGCCGTTCGGCCATGCCGGTGAAGAGGCGCTGGACGCGGTGACCAGGGACATTGGCGGCTTCGACCACAATGCCCATGCGCTGCGCTTGGTGACCAAGCTGGAGCATCGCTACGCCGATTTTGATGGCCTGAACCTGACCTGGGAAACGCTGGAAGGGCTGGTCAAACACAATGGTCCGCTCACCGGAGCGCAGCCCGGCCCGATTGCCAGCTTCAACAAGCGTTGGCCGCTGGAATTGTCGAGTTGGCCTGGACTGGAAGCGCAACTGGCGGCGCTGGCCGACGACATCGCCTATGTCAGCCATGACATTGATGACGGGTTGCGCGCCGGCATCTTCACCGTCCAGGACCTGACCGAAGCGCCGCTGGCCGGCGATCACGTCAAGGGTGTGCTGGAACGGCATGGCGAACTGGAACTGTCGCGCTTCATCGGCGAATTGATCCGCACCCTGATGAGTGAGCTGATGGAGGATGTGCTGGCCACCACCCGCGCCAATCTGGCGGCCGGCGGTTTCGCAAGCGCCGCGGCGTTGCGCGGGGCGGGCAGGGCGATGGCGGCTTTCTCGCCGGCGCTGCTGCCGCGGCTGAGGGC
>JACCXK010000055.1 GCA_013697055.1 Alphaproteobacteria bacterium | reverse complement strand
GTGTGCATCTGCTCCAGCACCCAGAGATTGTCCTCGATCCAGGGGCTGGCTTCCAGTTCGATGGCGCCGACGATGTTCAGCGGCGTGGCGAAAGCGCGATACGTTGAGGGCAGCGCGACGCCATTCTTTTCCTTCGCCCATTCCGGCGAGCCGGCATAGGGCACGCCCTGCGGCCGGCGGGAATCGAACAGATGGACATGGGTGTCGATGATGGGAATGTCGGCCAGCGGCGCCGCGGCCTGTGCGATACCGGCCCAAAAGGCCGACGCGGCGGCGCCGGCCAGAAAATCACGACGTTTCATCCTCTTCTTCCTTATTCGGTTGCGGGCGCAGGCATGCGCCCCATATCGGCATCCTTGGCCTCCGGCCCCAGGAACATCACCGTCGCGATCAAAAGCGCCGCGAAACAGGCGACCACCGCCAGCGCCAGCGAATAATGCTGCAGGCCCAGAAGCTGGCGGCCGCTTTCGGCCAGTTCGGCCTGGAACACCGCATTGACCGAGGCAATCAGGTTGCCCAGCTGATAGACGGTGCCGGCGAAGGTGCCGCGCACATTGGGCGGCGACAATTCGTTGAGATGCACCGGCACCACGCCCCAGGCGCCCTGGACGCAGATCTGCATCAGGAAGGCGCTGGCCGCCAGCATCGCCACGGTCTGGGCCGAGGCCCAGAAATAGATCACCGGCAGCGCCAGCAACGCCACCATGATCACCGTCTTGCGGCGCCCGAGGCTCTGGCTGAAGCTGGCGAAAGTCAGCCCGCCCACGATCGCGCCCAGGTTCAGCACCACGGTGATGAAAGTCACGGTGGCATCATCGAAATGATGCTGCACGCGCAGGAAGGTGGGATAGAGATCCTGGGTGCCGTGGCTGAAGAAGTTGAAGCCCGTCATCAACAGGATGGCATAAAGCGCCAGCTTCCAGTGCTGGCGCACAAAGGGCGTCAGGAAACCGCCCACGATCACCAGCGGCACCACCGCCGCCACGATATAGACCAGGCCTTCCTCGCGGCCGAAGCGGATCAACACCGCCAGCATGGCGCTGAGGATCACCGCCACGCCCAGCAGATGCAGCAGATGCTTGCCGGCATTGACCACCGCGGGACGGCGCCACACCGGCGATTCCGGCACGGCCATGTAAATATAAATCGCCAGCAGGATGCCGGGGATCAGCCCGACCATGAACATGCCGCGCCAGCCGAAATCGGCATGCACCGCGCCAAAGGCCAGCGATGCCATCAGGTAACCGGACGGATAGCCCGACTGCAGCAGGCCCGAGACGAAGCCACGCGCCTTGGACGGAATGCTCTCGAACGCCAGCGACGCGCCGATGCCCCAGATGCCGCCCATCGCCACGCCGAACAATCCGCGCGCGATCAGGAACATTGACAGGCTGGGCGCGAAGGCGGTGGCAAAGCCGAACAGCGAATAGAGCAGGATGTTGAGGATCAGGACGGGTTTTCGTCCGTAATCGTCGGCCAGCCGTCCGAACAGGAAGGCGCCCAGCGGCCGCACCGCCAGGGTCAGGGTCACGGCCAGCAGGATGTCGGCCGCGCTCTTGGCGCCGAACTGGGCGAGCAAATCCTTGACCACAAAAGTGAGGACAAAGAAGTCGAAGGCATCCAGGGTCCAGCCCAGATAGGCGGCAGCGACAACGTGCTTCTGCGGGCCGGTCCAGCCCTTGAGTGCATCCAACGCCATGCTTACGCCCCACAATCAAACTGGACGCGAGTATGCCGGGGTTGCCGGATTCAGCAACCCCTTAAGCATCTGATGCGGCGCAGCAATCTGGCTAAATCACGTCGATCTTGAAGACGTAGCCGCCGCTGGGGCTGTTGAGCTCGGGAAAGCCAGCTTGCGCAAACTTCTCGTTGATCGGCCAACCCGGATGCTCGCCGGCATCCACGCCATAGAGCTGGCCATCCATCACCGCGACGTCATGCATGTCACAGGAGCCCGGCACGAAATCGACAAACTCCAGCACCTTGCCCGACTTGATGTCGTACTTGATCAACCCCGGCGTATAGCCCTCATAGCCCGGCACCTTGGGATCCTGGGTGCCATAGACCTGCCAGATCACGTTTCCGTCCACTTCGATGCCGTGCAGCCGGTCGACATGCGCCGCAGGAAACATCCAGTCGCATTCCCAGGTCACCGGGTTCATGCGCACCAGGGCTTCCAGCCGGTTGGATTGAATCCACAAGCGCCCACCATCGGTATTCTCCCAAGCCAAGCCATGGCACGAGCCGCCATTGTCCTTGGGGCCGAAGGGAATCTGGCGTGCGCTGATGGTCTTGCCGTTCATGTCGGTCTGGAACACGCCTTCCACCGGCGGGTTGGGCGGATTGTGCACCGAAGCGCCGTTGGCGCCGCTCCAGATGAAGCCGTTGCCGACCGCCATGCCGCTGCAATCTTCGCACTTGGTGACGACGCTTTTCAGCACCTTGCCCTTGCGGTCCAGGAGCCAGGCGGTTTCCGGTCCGCGGTCGTGGCGCTGCTGCTGTACCCAGAAGCCCTTGCCGCCCGGATCGGCGGTGATGGCATTGGGCCAGCTCGGCGGCGTCAGGAACAGCTTGGTGGTCTTGGCCTTGCGGCGCGGGATGGGCTTGGACTTCATGCTGGACAGGGTACGGCCCAGATCGTCAGTGCCCGGCTTTTTCATTTGCGCCTGTCCGAACGCCGGCGTCGCGGCCAGCCCGGCGGCCGCGGTCAGGAATTGTCTCTTGTCCATAAACTTTCTCCTAATTGGGCAGGAACACCATCACGGCGGGCGAACCCAATGCCATGACGCTGCCAGTTGGTTGCGGTACGCCCCTGGGTCCGATGCGGAACGTCACGACATTGTTGCCGGTCTGGTTCAGCGAATAGAGAAACTTGCCATTGGGATTGAGCGCGAGGCTGCGCGGATTGTCGGCGCCGGTATGAGTATTGGCGATGCGGCTGACGCCGCTCTTGCCTGCCGTGATCGTGGCGATGGAGTCTTGCGTCCGGTTGGCGGCGTAGAGACGCGTGCCCGCCTTGTTGATCAGCAGCTCCGAAGTGGTGTTGCTCCCCTGATAACCATCCGGCAGAGTGAAGATGCTTCCTCCCCGCACCGTCAGCACGCCGTCTTTGAAATCATAGGCCTGCAGCCGGGAATCCTGTTCTTGGAGCTGGTACAGCATCTTGCCATCCGGGCTGAAGACAAAGTGGCGCGGCGCCGAACCCGGCAGCGACTTGGTCACCGACACCTGGTGCAGCTTGCCGCCGGCATCCAGGGTCCAGACAAAAATCTGGTCGCGTCCGGCATCGTCGCCGATGACATACTTGCCCGAAGGGTCCATGCCGATCATGTGGCCGTGGCTGCCGCTGTGATCGCTGCCGGCGAACTGGCCGGGTTGGGTATCGGACGCTTCCGCCGGGTTCAGCGGGCCATCCGGCTTCACCTGGTCGGCCAATTCGCCCAGGCTGCCGTCATCCTTGATATGGATCACGGCAAAGCTGCCGCCGGAATAATTGGCCACCAGCGCGAACTTTCCGCTGCGATCGATCTCGATATAGGCGGGACCGGCCGCGCCCGAACTCACCACATTCAAGGGCCTCAGCGCGCCCATGCCGGCATCCACGGCAAAGGCGGTGACCGATCCTGTCTTGCCCTCATAGTCGAAGATTTCGCTGTTGGCATAAAGAAAGCGCTTGTTCGGCGAGAAGGCGATCCAGGCCGGCGATTTCATCTTCGCCACCAGCGTGGGATTGGACACTGCACCGCTGGCGTCGTCGATATCCACCAGATAGATGCCCTCGCCGTGATTGTTGCCCCGCGCCGTCGGCTCTTGCGTGTAAGTGCCGATATAGGCACGCCCCGCCTGTGCACCACCGGCAGAACCCAGCAGCGCCAGTGCCGCAACCGCCATCAGAATCTTCTCTTTGCGCATGTCGGTTCTTTCTCGATGCTATGGCACAAACACCATCGCCGCCGGCGCGCCGACGGCAAGGAATTTTCCCGTGAATTCCGGCACGCCATTCGGGTCAAGGCGGAAGGTGGCGATATTGTCGCCATGCTGGTTCATCGAATAGAGGAATTTGCCGCTGGGATCGATGGTCAGGGTGCGCGGAATGGTGCCTTCGGTATGGGTGTCGCCGATGCGCTTGATGCCGCCATCGGCGGTAAGCGCGAAGGTGGCAATCGTGTCATGCACGCGGTTGGCGACATAGAGATGCTTGCCCGTCTTGTCGATCACCAGCCCCGAAGTGGTGCTGCTGCCCTGGAACCCGTCGGGCAAGGTCGAAACCGACGCGCCAATGGGCGTCAGCTTGCCGCCGCCGAAACCGTAAACCTGGACGCGCGAATTCTGCTCATGCCCGACATACAGCGTCTTGCCGTCGGGCGAGAAGGCAAAATGGCGCGTGCCTGCGCCCGGCACCGACTTGGTCACCGACACCTGGTTCAGCTTGCCATTGGCATCCAGCGTCCAGACAAAGATCTGGTCGCGGCCCGCATCGGCGCCCACGATATATTTGCCCGATGGATCGGCCATGATCATGTGACCGCGCGAACCGTGCGGCGCCTTGCTGCCGCGCATGCCGACCGGCCGGTCCGCCGCCTGATAGACGCTCATCGGTCCTTTCGGCTTCACATTGTCGGTCATCTCGCCCAGGCTGCCATCCGGCCTGATGCGGATCACCGAAAAGCTGCCGCCGCCATAAACGGCCGTCAGCAGGAATTTCCCCGACGGATCGACGCTGGCATAGCTGGGAATGGGACCGCCGGCATCCACCGTGTTGAGCTTCTTCAGCGCGCCACTGGCGGCATCCACCGCATAGGCGGTGATCGAACCCGATTTGGCAGGACCAAAGGCATCGGTCTCGTTGATCGCATAAAGAAACCTGTAGTCGCGCGACAGGGTGAACCAGGCCGGCGACGTGTCCTTGGCCACCAACTTGAGGCCCGAAGGCACACCCGTCGCGTCATCGACATTGACCAGGTAGATCCCCTCGCCATTGCCGTTGGCATAGGCGGTGGGGTCCTCAAGGTTCGGCGTATAGGTGCCGATATAGGCGCGCGCCGCATGGGCGGCAGGCATGCCTCCCAGCATCGCCGCCGACAGCGCGACGGTCAGGACAAGTTTGCGGGTCACGCGCCTCTCCTTACGGGAAAAACTCCATCACCGCCGGCGAGCCAATGGCCAGGAACTTGCCGGTGAACTTCGGCACCCCGTCCGCCCCGATGCGGAAGGTGGTGAGGTTGTCGCCCGCCTGGTTCAGCGAATAGAGGAACTTGCCGCTGGGATCGATGGTCAGGCTGCGCGGGATGCTGCCTTCGGTATGGGTGTTGCCGATCAGCTTGACGCTGCCATCGCCCTGCACCGCCATGGTGGCGATGGAGTCATGATTGCGGTTGGCGCCGTAGAGATGCTTGCCCGCCTTGTCGATCAACAGCTCCGAGGTGGTGTTGCCGCCCTGGAAACCGGCCGGCAGGGTCGAGGTCGACGCGCCCTTCAGCGTCAGCTTGCCGTCGGCAAACGCGTAAATCTGCAGCCGCGAATTCTGCTCGCCCTGCTGGTACAGCGTCTTGCCATCCGGCGAAAAGGCAAAGTGGCGCGGCGCAAAGCCCGGTATCGTCTTGGTCACCGACACCTGGTTCAGCTTGCCGGTGTTGGTGTCGAGTTTCCAGACAAAGATCTGGTCGCGCCCGGCATCGGCGCCCAGGACATACTGGCCGCTGGGATCGGGCAGGATCATGTGGCCGCGCGAACCGTGCGGCTCCTTAGTGCCGAACATGCCGGTGGGCCGGTCGGCGGCCTGATAGACGCCCATCGGACCCGAGGGCTTCACCACGTCAGTGGTCTCGCCCAGGCTGCCATCGGGCTTGAGACGAGTCACCGAATAGGAGCCGCCGGTATAATTGGCCACCAGCAGGAATTTGCCCGACGGATCGATGCTGGCGTAACAGGGAATGGAGCCGCCCGAGTCCACCACGTTCAACTGCTTCAGCGCTCCGCTGGCGCCGTCCACCGCATAGGCAGTGATCGAACCCGATTTGTTGGCGCCATAGCTGGCGATCTCGTTCACCGCATAGAGGAACTTGTGATCCTTGGACATGGTGATCCAGGAGGGCGACACGCTCTTGGCCACCAGCTTCAGGCTGGTGGGCGCGCCCGTCGCAGCGTCGATATTGGCCAGATAGATGCCTTCGCCATTGCCGCTGGGCTTGGGCGCCGCGGGATCGACCGTATAGGTGCCAATATAGGCGCGCGCGGCTTGCGCGGCCGTGGCGGTGCCCAGCATGGCGGCCAGCGCGGCAACCGCGACAGAGGTGGTCAAGGCTTTCATTATTGTCTCCTTTTCAGATCCGGCGGCGAGGACGCAAAGATGCCTTGCGATTGTGCCAGACCCCGTTCCCCGCCCTTGTTCTTATAGTTATAGGCGATTCCTAGCATGGGTCCCCCGCGCCGCCCACCCGTCTCGACCTGTGCAAGCGCAGCAAAATTCGGCTATAACCCGAAGCCTTCCAACGCGGGTCCGCAAGTGTTTCTGCTCATCGATAACTACGACTCCTTCACCTACAACCTCTTCCATTACCTGGGCGAGCTGGGGGCCGATGTGCGGGTGGTGCGCAATGACGAGATTTCGGCGCACCAAGCGCTGGCCATGAAACCTGAAGGCATCGTGCTGTCGCCCGGTCCCTGCACTCCCAACGAGGCCGGCATTTGTCTCGACGTGATCAAACAGGCGGAAGGCAAGATGCCGATCCTGGGCGTGTGCCTGGGTCACCAGGCGATCGGCCAGGTCTATGGCGGCAGCATCGTGCGCGCGCCGGAGCCGATGCACGGCAAGCTCTCCCGCGTGCATCACACCGGCAAGTCGGTGTTCCGCGGCCTGAACAATGATTTCCTCGCCACCCGCTACCATTCCCTCACCATCGATCCCCCCAGCATGCCCGCGGCGCTGGAAGTCACCGCCACCAGCGATGACGGCGTGATCCAGGGCGTGATGCACAAGACCCATCCCGTCCATGGCGTGCAGTTCCACCCCGAAAGCATTGCCTCCGAAAACGGCCATGCCTTGCTGGGCAATTTCCTGAGCCTCGCGCGCGATTTCGCCAAGGCACCGGCTTAGGCGATGAAGGTCACCAGTGCCTCGATCGACTTTCCCGCCATCCTGAGGATGGCAAAGGGCGGTGAGCCGCTGGGCACGTCCGACACCAAAAAGCTGTTCGACGCCATCTTCACCGGCCAACTGGGCGAAGACGAACTCATCGCCTATCTCTCCGCCACCGCCGACCGCAAGCCGACGGTGAACGAGCTGGTGGGCGCCGTCACCTCCATGCGCCACCAAATGCTCACCATCAGCGCGCCGCCCGGCGCGATCGACCTGTGCGGCACCGGCGGCGATGGGCTGGGCACCCTCAACATCTCCACCGCCGTCTCCTTCGTGGTGGCCGCGTGCGGCGTTGCCGTCGCCAAGCACGGCAACCGCTCCGCCTCCTCGCGCAGCGGCGCCGCCGATGTGCTAGAGGCCCTGGGCGTGAACATTGCCCTGGCGCCGGAGGCCGCCCAATCAGTGCTGGCCCAAACCGGCCTGGTCTTCCTCTTCGCCCAGACCTATCACCCGGCCATGAAACATGTCGGCACGGCGCGAAAGCAGATCGGCCGCCGCACCATTTTCAACTTGCTGGGCCCCCTCGCCTCGCCCGCCAAGGTGACGCGCCAGTTGGTGGGTGTGTTCTCGTCCGACTGGCTGGTGCCCTATGCCGAAGCGTTGCGCGCCCTGGGTAGCAGCCACGCCTTTATCGTCCATGGCAGCGACGGGCTGGACGAAGTCTCGATCAGCGGGCCCACCCAGGTCGCGGTGCTGGAGGCCGGCACTGTCACAATCCGCGAGATAACGCCCGAGGATGCCGGGCTCAAAAACTGGCCGCTGGCCGATATTCGGGGCGGCGACGCGGCCCACAATGCCGCCGCCATACGCCGCTTGTTTGACGGTGAACGGGGCGCTTACCGCGACATCGTGCTGCTGAATGCGGCATGCGCCCTTATGGTGGCGGGACGGGCAAAAGATGTAAAAGAGGGCATGACAGTGGCGGCACAGGCATTGGACACGGGCGCGGCCAGGGCAAAGCTGGAAGCGTTGGCCGTGGCGTCGAACAACCGGCCTCAAATAGCGAAGCGATAGGCCATTAAAAGTGAGCATCCTCGATAAGATCCTGGGCTACAAGAAAGAGGAAGTGGCCGCTGCCAAGTCCAAGGCCGATCGCGCCGAGCTGGAAGCCCGCGCCCGCGATGCCCCCCCGCCGCGCGGCTTCATCGCCGCACTGGACGACAAGAAGGCCGGCGGCGAATACGGCCTGATCGCCGAGATCAAGAAGGCCTCGCCCTCCAAGGGTCTCATTCGCGCTGATTTTGATCCGCCGGCCCTGGCCATGGCCTATGAGGAAGGCGGCGCCGCCTGCCTTTCGGTGCTGACGGACGAACCCTCCTTCCAAGGCAAGCCGGAATATCTACGCGACGCGCGCGAGGTCACGCGTCTGCCCATCCTGCGCAAGGATTTCATGATCGAGCCCTACCAGGTGGTGGAGGCGCGCAGCTGGGGCGCCGACTGCATCCTGATCATCATGGCGATGCTGGACGACGACCATGCCCGCGCCCTGCTCGACGAGGCGGCGCGCTGGGAAATGGACGCACTGGTGGAAATCCATGACGAGGCGGAGCTGGAACGGGCGCTCGACCTGGATGCCGCCCTGATCGGCATCAACAACCGCAATCTCAAGACCTTTGTCACCGACATGGGCGTGACCCTGAAGCTGGCGCCCAAGGTGCCGCGCGGCATCCATGTGGTGGCCGAAAGCGGCATCAGCGCCCCCGCCGACCTCAAGCGGCTGGCCGGCGCCCATGTCACCAGCGTGCTGGTGGGTGAAAGCCTGATGCGCCAGAAGGATGTCAAGGCGGCGACCCGGCTGCTGCTGGGCAACGGCTTTCAGTGAGCGATAAGCCAAGGCGATCGGCTGGGATGCGCGGTCATCCGCTGAGCGCCGCGCCCGAGCACCGGGCCATTTCCACCGCGGTCCCCAACAAGCCGCGCCCCGAATCTTCGGTGCCGGTGCGCACCTCCAGTTCGCGTTGCACCAAACCCAAAGTGCTGATGGGCGAAGTCACCGCACCGATTCAGAAGTATGCCGCCTCCAGCGGCGGGGGCGAACATTACGGCCAGCAACGCTATCTGCTGCGCAGCTTCATGCAGGCACGAGGCTTGCGTCCCAGCGACTGGGCCCGCTCGGCCGGCGTTGCGCCCGGCGAACTGCTGGGATTCCTCACCGGCAGGGCGCGCACGATCCCCCCTGCCTCCCTGCAGAAATTGGCCGACGCCGCCGGCTGCAAAATCGAAGACATGCTGCAATGAAAAAGGCGGCCCTTGCGGACCGCCTCTCTCATGACGTCAGGTACCTGGATCAGAACGTGACCCAGACATGGTTGCGGCCCCAATAGCCGCGGCCTTCATGTTCACGCCAGCGATAACGCTCATGCGAACGCCACTTCCAATTGTCGTCATGCACAGTGACGCCGAACGCCGGACGATAGTCATAGCGGTCGGTGGTGTGCCAGCAATCGCCATAGCGGTTGCAGCTGACAGCGGCAGACACGGGCGCCGCCAGCGCAGCCAAGGCACCAGCGCCGGCAACGGCGCCAAGAACAAGTGTTCTGATCTTCATGGACTTCTCCATTGTGAGGTGAAAACCGCCTCCCAAAAACAGGAACGGCGGAACCCGCATGTGGTTCCGCCGTCCTTATAAGACTCAGTTTCAGTTGGTATTAGAACGTGATCCAAACACCGTTGCGCCAGTAGCCCTTGGCCACGTCATCGCGATAGGCGCGATAGCGATAGCGGTCCGAGCGGTCACCTTCCCACCGGCGATGGAAATACCAGTCATCGGGGTGATAATCGAAGCTGATGCCGGGCCTGCTGTAGCGAGACTCGGTATGCCAGCAATCGCCGTCGCGATTGCAGGCGATATAGGCGGAAGCAGGCGCGGCCAGCGCCATCAGCGCACCGGCACCGGAAATGGCGCCGAGTAAAACGGTTCTAATTTTCATCTGGAATCTCCTTAGTGCCCCTACAAAACCCGTAACGGAAGTTCCGCGAAAACCGTTCCATTGAAGGTTGCCAATGGTCTAGCGCGCGTTGACGGGACAGCGGAACTAAAGTAGAACGATTCGCGTATGTACCGGCTTTGTTCGCGCCCGTTGAGGCCTGCGTACAGCCGCCAGGAGGGACCAGCGCATGCTGACACGCAAGCAGTACGAACTTCTGATGTTCATCCATGAGCGGGTGCGCGAAAGCGGCATCCCCCCCTCCTTTGACGAGATGAAGGAAGCCCTGGACCTCAAGTCCAAGTCCGGCATCCACCGCCTGATCACCGCCTTGGAAGAGCGCGGCTTCCTGCGCCGCATGGAAAAGCGCGCCCGGGCCCTCGAAGTGCTCAAGCTGCCCGACAACATGGCCGAAACCCTGCGTCCCGCAACCACCAGGAGCCAGGTCCAGCGCGCCGGTGTCCGCCATGGCCGGGGCGGCGATATCCGTTTGGCCGATACCCGCACCGCCGCCCCCCGCCGCAGCTATGGCGAAGGCGGCGAAGGCGCCGTCAATGTGCCCCTGGTCGGGCGCATCGCGGCCGGCACGCCGATCGAGGCGCTGCAGAACAAGGTCAGCGACATTCCCGTGCCCGGCGGCATGCTGGGCAAGGGCAGCCATTATGCGTTGGAAGTCACCGGCGATTCCATGATCAATGCCGGCATCCTGGACGGCGATACCGTCATCATCCAGGAATCGGATACCGCCAACACTGGTGAAATCATCGTGGCGCTGGTGGACAATGAAGAAGCCACCTTGAAGCGCCTGCGCCGCCGCGGCGACTCCATCGCGCTGGAAGCCGCCAATCCCGCCTACGAAACGCGCCTCTATGGCTCGGACCGCGTCAAGGTCCAGGGCAAGCTGGTCGGGCTGATCCGCCGGTATTGAGTCCAAAGAAAAACCCCGCAGCGCATGCTGCGGGGCTCTTCAAACAGGCGCCGTGCGTCAGTCGCGGTGGGTCGTCTTTTCCTCGACCGTGACGGTTTTCTTGACCGTCTCGACATGGTCCGTCTCGTCCTTGCCGGTGACGTCGCGCACCAGCTTGACGCCATCCCCCAAGGGAACTTCTTCCGTTTCGGTGATCGTAACCTTCTGTCCCATTGTCATCTCCATAAGAGCACAAAGGTTCAACGCCCGTGCGGGCCGGGCGGGTCCAAACTCCTTTCGGGTGACTAGCGCGGATCCAAACCACGCGACTTGAAGTAGGCCACCGAGGCCGGGCTCTTCAGGAAGGCGATGAACTCTCCCGCCACCTTGGCATCCGCCGCCTTGGTCGATACCGCGATGTCGCCATCCATGTGCATGCCAAGCTCCGCCGGCAGGCTGCCGACATATTCCACCGCCGGATCGTTGATCTGGCTGTGCAGTTGCAGGCCCAGATCCGCGCCCTCCTTGATGCCGGCAACCGCATTACCCTTGGCCGGCGGCTTGCCGTTGTTGGGCTGGAAGTCGGGGCGTTGCAGCATGGTGTGGATCATCATCGCCGACTGGCTCTTCTCGTCGGTGAAGGGATTGGAATAGGCCACCTGCCTGGCGCTCTTGATGGCGGCGGCGGTCTTTGCCACGCTTGAAATGTCCGGGTGTTTGGCGCCCTTGGGAACGATCATCACGATCTCGACGCGGGCGAGCTTCTGGCGCGTGCCGCCCACCACCAGATTTTGCTTCGCCACGTCATCCATCAGTTCCACCGGCAGGACCACGACATCGCCGCCCGCCTTGATCGCGCCCATCATCAGGCCCATGCCATTCATGTCCACGACAATCTTGTTGCCGGTTTCGGTGGAGAATTTCTCGGCCAATTCCTTCAGGCCGCCCAATGCGACAAAGCCGGGGGAAATGACATGAATCTCCGCAGCCTGGGCGGCAGGCGCCAAGGCAACCGCAAGCGACACAGCCAGGAGAAATGAACGCATTGGGACATCCTCTTGTTGAGAGATCGGAGCCGGGTACGGCGTTAACGCCCGCTATACCCGGCCTTTACACAATCAGTTGATCAGCGGCCCCACAACTGCCGCCGGCTTCGGCGCCGCACCGGGCGCCGCTCCGTTTGGCACCAGGGTGATGTTCACCACACCATCATACTTGTTGTCGGCGCCCGAGGCGGAATCGATCGCCCAGCCGATGCCCCCGCCCAGTATGATATTGCCGAAGGTCGCTCCGGCCGCGCCGGAATGGTTCAGATAGGTGGCTTCCTGGTAGCCGTCCTTCTGGCACTTGAGGGTGATGTCATGCTTGGTCTTCTTGATGGTGGCGCCGCCCGGCGTCTGGGTCACGCGCGCGATGACATTCCCTTCGCGGACGAACTCGCAATTGGCGCCGGATGGATTGGTATTGACCAGAATTTCCTGGCTGGTGCCCTCGATCACGCTCGAGCAGCCCGACAGGCCCGTTGCGGCGATAACGGCGACGAGCGCCATCCCAGCAGTTTTCATGATTAAGCCCCTCTGTTTGTTTCTTTCCCCAAATCAGAACCTAACAGGAAGGGGACTCGCGGTCGAGCACCGGAACGGATCGAGCATGGTTCAATACTGCACAACCCAGGGCCGCATCCCCCGGTAACTCCGTACACTGACCGCCTCCGGTGTGGCCGACAATGTGATGCGCCAGCCCTGGCCGTTCGCCGCCGCCGCACCATCGATGATCACCGCCGGACCTTTGCAATGTCCCATCGCCACGCTGACCACGACCTGCGCGCGGATACAGTCTTCCAGGAAAGCTTCGGGCCGCAGAGACGCGGCGATCACCATCTTGCCGTCCACCACGCAGCCCAGCCCATCGCATTTCAACCCCGGCAGGCCCACAGCGTCATTGATATCGCGGGCGTCGCCGTCGCGCCTGAGCCAGTCGCGCGCGGCATACTTTTCGCGAGGTTTGCGCAGGAAATGCAGCCGCCCATCCGCAGCCCGCAAGGCAACGGTGGCGCCGTCGGGGGCCACCAGCATGTCGGGCAAGGGCGCGAACCAAGCCAGGGCCACACCCGCAGCCATCGGCGCCAAACCCCACCAGCGCCAGCGTGTTCGCCAGATCGCCAGCCACAACCCGCCCAATGACATCGCCACAAGCGCACTGAGCGGCATCGCCGGCGCCATCGACACCGCGCCGGGAAGCCCCGACACCCAGCGTCCCATCGCCACCATCACGCCGATGCCCTGCCCCAACAGATGCAGCGGTGCGCTTTCCAGTCCCAGCGGCATCAGCGCAACCGACAGCGCCGCCGCCGGCATCACCCAGAAACCCATCACCGGCATGGCGATCAGATTGCCCAGCACCGCGTAGTGCGTCGCCCGCTCGAAGTGAAACAGCGCGAAGGGCAAGGTGGCGAGGCTCCCAACCAGGCTGGTCATCACAATGCCATGGGCATAGCGGTACAGCGCGCCGCGTGGTGTGGTGCGCTGGCGCCGCATTTCCCATTCCGCCACCGCCACCAATCCAACCACCGCCGCAAACGACATCTGAAACCCCGGCTCGGCAATCGCTTCGGGCCTGAGCAGCAGCAGGATCGCCGCCGCCAGCGCCAGGCTGCGCATCGACAGAGCCGGCCGGTCCAGCAGCACCGCCACCATCACACACGCCAGCATGACAAAGGCCCGTACGGACGACGGCGCCGCGCCGCTGGCCACCAGATAAAAACTGCCGGCCGCCAAAGCACCGGCCGCCGCCCATTTCTTGATCGGGTGATTCAGCGCCACGGCAGGAATGGCGGCCAGCACGGCGCGCAACAGCCAGAAGATGCCGCCGCCCACCAGCGCCATGTGCAGTCCGGCGATGGCCAGCACGTGCGCCAGGCCCGCATCGCGCAGCGCCTCTTCGTCTTCGTCGCTGATGCCGCCACGCGTCCCCGTGATCAGGGCGCTGGCGATGCCGCCGCTGCTGCCGGGCAGCGCCGCCTGGATCCGCCGTGTCATCAAAAGCCGCAGGTTTTCCACCGCGGCGCCGATCCGTTGGCCCAAGCCGGGCTCGCGGGCCGGCACGATTACCCGCGCCTTGCCATAGGCGAATCCCACCGCCCCAATGGACTGAAAGAACAGGCTGCGCCCCAGATCGTTGGCGCCCGGCTCGCTGGGCGCGGGCGGGGTATCCAGCCGCGCCGTCAGACTGAGCCATTCGCCAGGGCGGAAGTCGCTGCCGGCGCGCAACGCCACCCGCACCCGGCGCGGCGGCTGCGGCAGCGCACCAGAGCGGATTTCATCAAGCACCACCCGCACGCCCTTTTCGCGCGGCTCCAGGCTGGCGATGCGTCCCGTCAGATGCGCCACCATGGGGTGATCCAGCAAAGGCGTCGCCACCGCCGCCTCACGCAGCTTGGCCAGCCCGAAACCCAGCAGCAGCGCCGCCACCAATCCCAATCTCAGATGCCAACGGACGGTAACGACCGCTGCGCCCAGTCCCAGAACCAGCACACCCCAGCCCAGCACGACCGGCGGCTCGACCGGCAGAGCGAAATAGCCCGCCGCCCCAGCCCCGAGCGCCACCGCCAGCCACAAGGGCCAACGATCTCTCTCTGCCAAAAGAAAGGTGTTTGCCAAGCTCCCCAGCCTGCCGTAAGTCCCAGTCCATCATGGCCGAAAACCCAAAACCTGTCCTACGCTTTGCGCCCTCGCCCACCGGCATGCTGCATATCGGCGGCGCCCGTACCGCCCTGTTCAACTGGCTCTATGCCCGCCATGCCGGCGGCACCTTCCTGCTGCGCATCGAGGACACCGACCGCACCCGCTCCACCCCCGAAGCGGTGGAGGCGATCCTGAACGGCATGACCTGGATGGGCCTGGATTGGGACGGCGACGTCACCTACCAGTTCGCCCGCGCCGCCCGCCATCGCGAAGTCGCGGAGAAAATGCTGGCCGAAGGCAAGGCCTATCGCTGCTACGCCACCGCCGAAGAACTCACCGCCGCGCGCGAGGAACAGAAGGCCGCCGGCAAGCCCATGCGCTATGACGGGCGCTGGCGTGATCGCATCCCCGGCCCCGCCGAAGAGGGTAAGCCCTCGGTGGTGCGGCTGAAAGCGCGCCAGACCGGTGAGACCATCGTGCATGACGTGGTGCTGGGCGATGTGCGCTTCGAGAATGCCCAGCTCGACGACATGGTGCTGCTGCGCTCCGACGGCACCCCCACCTACATGCTGGCGGTTGTGGTGGACGATGCCGATATGGGCGTCACCCATGTCATCCGCGGCGCCGATCACCTGAACAATGCCGCCCGCCAGCTGCAGTTGATTGAAGCGATGGGCGCAGCCGTGCCGGTCTATGGCCACCTGCCGCTGATCAACGGCCCGGACGGCGCCAAGCTGTCCAAGCGCCATGGCGCGCTTGCGGTGGAAGCCTATCGCGACATGGGCTACCTGCCCGAGACCATGCGCAACTACCTGCTCAGGCTGGGCTGGAGCCATGGCGATGACGAGATCATCCCGACCGCCCAGGCGATTGAATGGTTCAACTTCGACTCCATCGGCAAGAGCGCCGCGCGGATGGATTACAAGAAGCTGGACAATCTCAACGGCCATTACATCCGCGAGACGGCGGACGCGACCCTGGTGGCGGAAGTCACCGCCTTCCTCGCCCGCGAAAAGCGCACTCTGTCAATGACCGCGCGCCAGCGGCTGGAAAGCGCCATGCCGTCCTTGAAGGAACGCGCCAAGACCCTGGTCGAACTGATCGGCGGCGCCGAGTTTCTGTTCAACGACGGCCCCCGCACCCTGGATGCGGAGGCCGAAAAGCTGCTCACCCCGGAAGGGCGTGGCGCATTGGCCGCCGTGCTGCCGGCGCTGGAAGCCACCGGCTGGGCGAGCGCCGAGCTGGAAGCCGCCGCCCGCGCCTTTGCCGAAGGCACGGGCGTCAAGCTGGGCCAGGTCGCCCAACCCCTGCGCGCCGCACTGACCGGAAAGGCCTCCTCGCCGCCTTTGTTCGAAATGTTGGCGCTGTTAGGCCGCGAAGAATCCCTCGTCCGATTAAGGGCTTATGCCGCCTGATGAAATAGTCTTCGGTTCCATCCACAGACAGGTGACGGCCCGTCAAAAGCCCGTCATATTGCAGCGCAAGATTGACTGGGGATAAGGGAATTTATCATGCGCGAGAGCAAGATCAAGCAAGAAGGCAAAGCCAAGCTCACTTACGAAGGCAAGGACTTCGAGTTCCAGGTATACAGCGGAACCCAAGGTCCCAACGTCATCGACATCCGCAAGCTCTACGACCAGGTGGATGCTTTCACCTACGATCCGGGCTTCACCTCCACCGCCTCGACCGAATCCAACATCACCTTCATCGATGGCGACAAAGGCGTGCTGCAATATCGCGGCTATGCCATAGGGGATCTCGCGGAACATTCCAGCTTCCTGGAAAGCTGCTATCTGCTGCTCTACGGCGAACTGCCCACCGCGGCCCAGATGGAAAAGTTCACCTATGCCATCACCCATCACACCATGGTGCATGAACAGCTGGCCAGCTTCTTCTCCGGCTTCCGCCGTGACGCCCATCCCATGGCGATCATGTGCGGCGTGGTCGGCGCGCTGTCGGCCTTTTATCACGACTCGACCGACATCACCGATCCCAAGCAGCGCGAAGTCGCCAGCCACCGGCTGATCGCCAAGCTGCCCACCATCGCGGCGATGGCCTATAAATATCACGTCGGCCAGCCCTTCGTGTATCCGCTCAACAAGCTGGGCTATACCGAGAACTTCCTGCGCATGTGCTTCTCGGTCCCGGCCGAGGACTATGTGGTGAACCCGGTGCTGGCCAAGGCACTGGACACCATCTTCATCCTGCATGCCGACCATGAGCAGAATGCCTCGACGTCCACCGTGCGCCTGGCCGGCTCGTCGGGCGCCAATCCGTTCGCCTGCATCCCGGCCGGCATTGCCTGCCTGTGGGGTCCCGCCCATGGCGGCGCCAATGAAGCGGCGCTGAAGATGCTGGAAGAGATCGGCACCGTCGACCGCATTCCCGAATTCGTCGCTAAGGCCAAGGACAAGAACAGCGGCTTTCGCCTGATGGGCTTTGGCCACCGTGTCTACAAGAATTACGATCCGCGCGCCAAGGCGATGCAGGTCCAGGCCCATGCGGTGCTGGACGAACTGGGGCTGCACGACGATCCGTTGCTGAAGGTGGCGATCGAGCTGGAAAAGGTCGCGCTCAGCGATCCCTATTTCATCGAAAAGAAGCTCTATCCCAACATCGACTTCTATTCCGGCATTACCCTGAAGGCGCTGGGCTTCCCCACCTCCATGTTCACTGCTTTGTTCGCCCTGGCCCGTACCGTGGGCTGGATCGCGCAGTGGAAGGAAATGCTGGACGATCCGCACCAGAAGATCGGCCGCCCGCGTCAGGTCTATACCGGCCCGACCGAGCGCGCCTATGTGCCGATGGCGAAGCGGAAATAAGCACAGCTATCATGGCCCACCACCCCGGTCGCGCGAAGCGCGCCGGAGTATAAACTCCGTGTGGGCCACCCAGCTGAAACCGCGATCTGCTTGAAATAATAACGCTGACGTCATCTGGGTGGCCCGCATTTGCGGGCCATGACAGCGTGACTTAGCCCTTCCTAAGGCGATCTTCAATATCCTGAAGCAACCGGGATACGACGACAATTTCGTCATCGTCAAACATTCCTGCCGCATCATCGTAAAGCGACTTCAGAAGATGATATCCACCTCTGTCCGAATATCCTTGCTCTTGAGCAACCGAGGTATCTTTTTCCAGTATGCTTTTCTCACCTCAGACACAGTGAGGCGGCCCTCGAGCCCCAAAACTCTGTCGTATTCCCTTAACTCTTCCTTCGACCAATGAATTGACTGGTTCAAAATATCGTCGACGGCCATCTGCAGGCCCGCACCTGCTTGAGACGGAGCTTTCTTTTCCAGTTTTTCGAGTTGAAGTATTGGATCGATCTCTGGCGCAACCCCCAGGAAAATAAGCGACGACATGCCAGCAAAGAATTTCTTGAGAGCCATATTCTGGTGAGTTGAGTTCCATGGCGAAAAGATGAACCTCTTCTAAGGGCGATTGAGCGATGCTTTATCCTCGTTCGACAAACTCCAGCAGCACCCGCGCGGCGCGCAGGGACGGGGCCTCATCGCCCTCGCCCAGCAGCCGCCCGAATTCTTTCATGGCTTCGACCTGCTTGCCCCGTGCGCCGGAATCGCTGAACAGCCCACCCACTGCCAGCGCCAGGTTATCGGGCGTGGCGCTGGCTTGCAGGAATTCCGGCACCGCCTCGCGGTCCAGCAGGATGTTGATCAGGGTGATGTATTTCACCGTCATGAGGAACTTGGACAAAAAGTAGGTCAGCCCGCCCACCTTGTATCCCACCACCATCGGGGTGTGGGCCAGGGCCAGTTCCGCCGTCACGGTGCCGGACGCCGCCAGCGCCACATCGGCGGCGTCGAAGGCGGCATACTTGTCGTCCTCGCCTTCCAGGATATGCAGCGGGGTAGGCCAATCCGCCGTGGCGGCGCGGACCTTGTCCGCGACATGCGGCATGGTGGGCAGCACTGTCACCAGGCCGGGAATGATCCCCGCCAACAGGCGCACAGCGCCAAAGAACACCGGCAGAATGAAACGGATCTCGCTGGTGCGGCTGCCCGGCAGCAACGCCAGCAGCGGCGCCTCGCTTGCGATGCCGAGCCGGGCACGCAAGGCATCGCCGCCCGTTACCTTGCCGGCGCGCTCGATCACCGGATGGCCCACGAACGCAGCCTTCAGGCCGAACTTATCGAAGAACGCCACCTCGAACGGAAACAGCGCCAGCACCAGGTCGAAATAGCCGGCCATCGCCTTGGCGCGATAGGCGCGCGACGCCCAAACTTGCGGCGCCACATAATCCACGGTGCGGATGGCGGGATCGCGTTTCTTGATGCCGCGCGCCACCCGGTGGGTAAAATCGGGACTGTCGATCACCACCACCACATCGGGTCTGGTCTGGACCGCGAACTCCACCGCCTGCTTCACCCGGCGCAGGATGGCGGGAATGGCCGGCACCACTTCGCGCAGGCCCATCACCGCGGTGGTGTCCAGCGGGTACAGGCTTTCGAGCCCTTCGCGCGCCATCGCCAGCCCGCCCACGCCGGTAAAGCGCACCCGGTCGCCGGCGAGCTGCTTGATACCCGCCATCAACTGCGCGCCCAAGGCGTCGCCCGACGGCTCGCCGCACACCAGCATCAAGTTCAGTTTCTTTGAATGCGCGTCCGCGGACGCGTCCGCCGCGTTCACGGCTTGAGGCCGATCACGAACAGGCCCAGCCGGTCGGCTTCCGCCGCCACTGCCGCCTTGTCCAGGATCAGCGCGGCGCCCGCTTCCAGCGCGATGCCGGCGAGATAGGCAGCCGCCACATTCTTCACCGTCTGCACCCCCACCACCGGCAGGTCGGCCCGGGTGTCCTGGGTGGGCTTCAGCGCCTTGACCAGCACGCCGCGTTTCTTGCCCGCCGTGCCGCGCAGGCTTTCGCGCAGATTTGCGATCCGCGACAGCATCGCATCCGTGCCTTCGGCGGCTTCCACCGCCAGCGCCAATCCTTCGCACACCACCGCCGCCTGGCCGACATCCAGCGCGCCCAGTGCGTGGGCGATCTTGAACGCCTGCAGGATATCGGCCTGGTGTTCGCCGTCCGGCGAGACGCGGCCCAAAAGCCCCTCCTGCGCCACCAGCGACGGCGCCGCTTGCGCCACGCTCACCGCCTTCAGTCCTTCATCCTCGCAGATGCCGACAATGAAGCGCAGCAGCGCGTCGTCGCCTTTTTTGGCCGCGGCGATGGCGCGCGGCAGCAGCAGCATGCCCTTGGCATCGAGCTTAATCTCGGAGAATTTCGGCCGGTCCACCTTGCCCGCCAGCAGAACCTCGGAAACACCGGCGGTCCTCATCGCCTTGACGATGCGGCCCGGCTCGCCCGGCGACAGGAATTCATGCGGAAAATCCCGCACCCAGTCCTCGGCCCCTGTGGGATCAAGACTGCCGACCAGCGGCACCACGAACACCTCGCGCCCCGCGGCGCGCGCCGCCAGCGCCACCGCGCGCGGCAGCTCGCCGCCGCCCGCGATCAGGCCCAAAGTCCCTGAACCGGCACTCACTCGGAAACTCCACGCCGGCGCGCCAGACACAATTCCTGTTTGGCGTCCGCCAGGATGAAATCGGCAATCTCGGCCACTTCTGCGATGCCGGGAAATTGTGCCTTGGCGGCGCGGGCGCGCTCCGCCATGCCGCCGCCATCGCCATAGAACACCGAGCGAAAGGTCGCGCGCATGGCATTGATAGTGTCGCGCGACAGGCCTCGCCGCTTCAGCCCGATCAGGTTCAGCCCCGCCAGCTCGGCATGGTCACCGAACGCCATGGCATAGGGGATGATATCGCGATTGACGCCGGTCAGCCCGCCCACCATGGCGCCCTTGCCGACCCGGCAGAACTGCTGCACCGCCGAAAGCCCGCCGAAGATCACGCCATCGCCAATCTCGACATGCCCGCCCAGCGCCACCGAATTGGCGAAAGTTACGCCCTCGCCTACCCTGCAGTCATGGCCGACATGGGAATTGGCCATGAAGTAACCGTTCGCGCCGACGCGCGTCAGCCCGCCGCCCTTGAGGCTGCCGACATTCATCGAGACCATCTCGCGCAGCACGCAAGATTCGCCGATATCCAGCTTGCCTTCCGTGAATATATTGTTCCGGATCTGGCCGTCACCGCCCAGCACCACACCGGGATAAAGATCGCAGGCCTTGCCGATATGGGTGATGCCGGTGACCGACACATGCGAACGCAACCGCACGCCCTCGTCCAGCACTACGCGCGAACCGACATGGCAGAAAGGGCCGATTTCGACGCCGGCTCCCAGCACGGCGCCGTCTTCCACCACCGCGGTGGGATGCACCGTCATCCGGTACCGTCATGGATCATGGCGCTGAACTCCGCCTCGGCGCAGAGATCGTCGCCGACAAAGGCCTGGCCGGAAAATTTCCACACCGGTCCGCGCTGGCGCAGCTTCTTGACCGGCATGCGCAAGAGGTCGCCCGGCACCACCGGCTTCCTGAACCGGGCATTGTCGATGGTGAGGAAATAGACCGACGATGTCGTCTGGCCGGTCAGGCCGTGCACCACCAGCGCGCCCGCCGTCTGGGCCATGGCCTCGATGATCAGCACGCCGGGCATCAAGGCCCGTTCGGGAAAGTGGCCCATGAAAAACGGTTCGTTGATGCTGACCGCCTTGTAGCCGGTGGCGCTTTCCAGCTTCACGATGTCGGCCAGCTTTTCCACCAACAGCATGGGGGCGCGGTGCGGCAAGAGCTTCTTGATCTGCTCGACGTCCAGGCTGGTGGAATCAGTCATTGCTGCCCTGTTTCCGCGGCTTGGCCAGTCGCGCCAGCGCGTGAATCTCCCTGGCCCATTCTCTTACAGGTTTCGCCGGGGCCCCGCCATAATCCACTCCGCCGTCCAGGAAGATGGCCGATCCGGTGCCCGACCGCGCGCCCATCCGCGCCTTGGCGCCGACGCGGCTATGGTCGCCCAGCCCCACCTGGCCCGCCAGCACCACGCCGTCTTCCAGCACCACGCTGCCCGCCAGCCCGGTCTGGCCGGCGATCACGCAATGGCGGCCGATCTGGCAGTTGTGGGCGATCATCACCAGATTATCGAGCTTGGAGCCTTCGCCGATCACGGTGTCGCCCAAGGCGCCGCGGTCGATGGTGGTGGAGGATCCGATCTCGACATCGTCCTGCACGATGACGCGGCCCAGCTGCGGCACTTTCAGATAATCCGAGCCGTTGGTGGTGAAGCCGAAACCCGGCTGGCCGACATGGGCGCCCGGCAACATCACCACCCGGTCGCCGACATAGGCATGGCTGATGGTGACCAGGGCGCCGATCTCGCAATCGCGCCCGATGGCGACGCCGGGACCGATCACCGCGCCGGGGCCCAGGCTGGTGCGATCGCCGATTTCCGCACCCGGTGCGATCACCACGCCGGGCGCGAGTCGGACATCAACGCCAATACGGGCCTCGGGCGAGATCGCATCTTTCTGCTGCCAGCGCGGCTGGGAATGGTGCGGATAGAACATCGCCGCAATGACGGCGAAGGCTTGCGCCACCGAGACACTTTCCAGCACCACCATGCCAGCGGGCGCTTCGGGCCGCTTGCCGCCCTTGGCGGACGCGGCGAGCGGCACCAGGCATGCCCCGGCCTGCGAGGCGGCGAACGCCTCGTGCAGAACCTTCGCGCCGGAAAAAAACGCCAGATGCTGTGCGCCGGCACCGCTCAAATCGGCCAGGTCGGCAATCGCCTGCGATCCCTCAGCGCCGGCGGGAACCGCGATCCCGGCTTTTTCGCAAATCTGCGCCAGCGTAAAAGGCCCGAGATTTTTGAAGAAGCGCGGGTCCGCCATCTTATTTCTTGGGGGCGACCGGGGCTGCGTTCATGTTGATCTTGAACGCCGGCAGCTTCTGGTTCAGCCGGTTGACGACATCGGTGGTGATGTCGAAGCCGGTCTGGGTGGCGAACACCACCGCCTGCTTGTCCAGCACCATGTTGGCGCCGCGTTCCTTGACCAGCTGCTGCAGGATCGGACCGAGCTGCTGCTCGATCGCCTGGCGCGCCTGGGCGAAGGCCGCCTTAAGCTGTTCGTCCTTGCGCTGGGCGGCGCCCTGCAGTGACTGGGCCTTGGCCTGGAAAGCGGCCAGGCGCTTGGCCTTCACGTCGGGCGCCAGAATCGCCACCTGCTGTTGCAGGGTGCGCTCTTCGGCCTGCAGCGCCCTGCCCTGGCCGGACAGGTCGGCCTTGGCCTGGGTTGCGGCCGCCTGCATCTGCTTGGCGACGTCCTGGCCGACCTTGGAGAATTGCAGGATGGCGGCGCGATCCACCACCACGATCTTGGGCTGGGGCGGATCGGCGAATACGGGGTTGACGAAAGCGGCGGCCGCGAGGCCGGCGAAAGCGAGGGTGCGAAGCGTGGGGGTCATTTCAGTATCCTGTGGCAGTGCTGAAGTGGATGATCTGGGCTCTATCATAGCTTGTTTTGACATAAGGCAGACCCAGGTCGATCTGGACCGGGCCGAAGGGCGATTTCCAGCTTACGCTGATGCCGGCCGTGCCGCGGAAGGCCAGATTGTCCTTCACGCAGGTGCCGACGCCGGAATATTGCGCCCCGGTGCAGACGCGGCCGCCGCTGAAATTGTCCAGCCGGCCCATGGTGCCGAAATCGGTGAACAGCGACAGGCCGATGCCGTAGCTTTCCGGCAAGAGGCCGGGAAATTTCAGCTCGGCGCTGCCGATGGCGCGGACCGTGCCGCCCAGCGCGCCGGTGTTGCTGGGCGCCACGATATCGCGCGGACCGATGCCGGCCAGGGCGAAGCCGCGGAAGGTGTCGCCGCCGTCGAAGAAGCGGTCATTGAACGGCACCAGCGAGCCGTCATAGCCGGTGATGTAGCCGAATCGGCCGGTCAGGCTGCCGACCATCGCGCCGTCGAAGAAGGGTGAATAGGTGGCGGCGGTGGCGCCCGTCTGGATGTATTTCAGGTTGCCGCCGAAGCCCGAAAAGCTCTGCGTGAAGGAGAAGGCCGAGCCCGAAGTGGGTTTGCGCAGATCGTCCAGGTCATTATAGGCATAGGTAAAGCCGACCGCCGAGCCGTACAGCTGGCCCGCCGCCAGCTGTACGTCCAGCGGCGCGCCGGCATAGGGCCGAACATTCTGGATCTGGTAGGTGTAGTTCAGCGCCACCGAGCTGTATTCCGAAATCGGGAAGCCCAGGCGCAGCACCGCCGCGGTGGTATCGCTCTGATAGGTTGCCTGGTCGAAATTGGTCTGGGTTTCATAGACGTCGAAGCCCGCCGCCAGCTCGCGGTCCAGGAAATAGGGTTCGGTGAAGCTGAATATTGCCTGCTTGGTGATATAGGAGGCCTGCAACGAGACGCGCAGGGATTGGGCGCGGCCGAACCAGTTGGAGTCGGTATAGCTGACTTCGCCCAAGAGCGAGGTGGTCGAGGAATAGCCCAGGCCCACCGACAGCGAGGCGGTGGACTGTTCGGTAACGTTGACGGTCAGGTTGGTGCGGTCCGGCTGGCTGCCCGGCACATTCTTGACGTCCACTTCCTTGAAAAAGCCCAGGCCGCGGATACGGGTGCGCGAACGGTCGATCAGCACGCGGTTGAAAGCGTCGCCTTCCTGCATGCGGAACTGGCGGCGGATGACCTTGTCCAGGGTGCGCGTGTTGCCCGCGATGTTGATCTTCTCGATATAAACGCGCGGGCCCTGCACGATCTCGAAGCCCAGATCGATGGTGCGGGTCTTGGGATCGCGCTTGAGGCGCGGACGCACGTCCGCGAAGGCATAGCCCTTGGTGCCGGCGGCGTTGGTCAGGGCGTCGATCGCCTTCTGAACTTGTTCCTGGGAATAGATGTCGCCGGACTGGGCGTCGATCAGGGGGCGGAGCTGCTCGGACGGCAGTTCGCGGATCTTGGATTCGATGAAGATCTTGCCGAAGCGGTAGCGGACGCCCTCGTCCACCGTGAAGTTGATGTAGAAGCTGCGGCGGTCCGGGGTGAGCTGCGCCACCGCGCTCAACACCTTGAAGTCGGCATAGCCGCGATTGATGTAGTAGCGGCGCAGGGATTCGCGGTCGAACTGCAGCCGATCGGGATCGTAATTGTCGTTGCTGGCGAGGAATTTGTACCAACGGCTTTCCTCGGTGGCGATCTGGCTCTTCAGCGTGTCGCTGGGAAAAACCTTGTTGCCGGAGAAATTGATCTTGCTGACGCCGGTGGTGGGGCCGTCGGTGATGGAGAAGATCAGGTCAACGCGGTTCTGCGGCCGCTGGATAATCTGCGGATCGACGCGGGCGGCGAACTTGCCGTTGCGGCGGTAGAGCTCGATGATGCGCTGGACGTCGGCCTGGATCTTGGCGCGGGTGAAGACGGCGCGCGGCTTGATCTGGACTTCCTTGGTCAAGTCCTTGTCGGAGACCTTGGAATTGCCCTCGAACACCACCTGGTTGACGATGGGATTTTCGGTGACGCGGATGGTCAGCGTGCCGGTGGCGCCGTCGAAGTTGGTCTTGACGTCCGAGAACAGGCCGGTGGTGGTCAGCGCCTTCAGCGCCTGGTCCACATCGGCCGGGGTATAGGTGTCGCCCTCGCGCACGCCGACATAGGTCAGGACCGTGCCCGCCTCCACGCGCTGGGTGCCGCGCACGACGATATGCTGGATCAGGCGCGGCGCTTCCGGGCCCGGCGCGGCCGGCTGGCCCGCCGGATTGGCGGCGGCATTGCCGGGCACGGCCTGCTGGGCGTTGAGCTCCTTGGCACGTTCGGCCGCGCCCGGGCGCAGTTGCGCCATGGCTGGGCCTGACGCCAGCGCCAAACAGAGTCCGGCCGAGGTCGCGCGCAACAACCTGCTTCTAAGGCGCAAAGTCCGCATCCTAAGTTTCGGCCAACTCGTCTATGGGGCGCTGCAGGGGCGGCCCGGTTTTCAGAAAAGATTCAGCCCCGGACCAGGTCATTCCAGGTGCTCAGGAGCATCAACCCCAGCACCAAAACCAGTCCAAACCGAAATCCGACGTCCTGGGCCCGCTCACCCAGCGGACGCCCCAAAACAGCTTCCACTCCATAGTACAGAAGATGGCCTCCGTCGAGGAGAGGAATCGGAAAAAGATTGGCCAGTCCGATGCTTACAGAAAGGATAGCCACCAGATTGAGCAGCGGCAGGAAGCCGAAATCCGCCACCTGCTTGGTCATCTGGGCAATTCCCAGCGGCCCCCTGAGCTGATCCGTCGAGCCGTGGCCCATGACCATCTGGGCGATTCCCAGGATGGTGTTCTTGATGATGTTCCAGGTTTCCGAGCAGGCGGCGGCAAAGGCGCCCACCGGGCCATACTGGCGATGGGTCACCGTGGCATGCCGGTCCGGGCGCACCCCGATCACCATCTGGCTGGTGGCGTTGCCCAGAACGTCACGGGTTTTCATCAGCCTGGGCGTCACCCAGATGGTCAGATCCTGGGTGCCGCGATGGATGCCGATGGCCAGCGGCTGGCCGCTGCTGACCGCGATGATTTCCGGCAATTGCTGGAAATCATCGATCGCGGTGCTGTCGATCCTGGTTACCCGGTCGCCGGCCTTGAGACCGGCCGCCGCCGCCGGGCTGTCCTTTGTCACCTCCCCGATGAGGGGGGCCACGACACTGTGGCCGTTATAGAGGAACAGGCCGGTCAACAGCACGATGGCAAGAATGAAATTGGCGAAGGGACCGGCCGCGGCCACCGCGGCGCGCTGGCCCACCGGCTTGAAGGGGAGTGCGCCTTCGCGTTCCGTCGCCGTCATTTTGGCGGTGGCATCCGCGTCGGGACGCGAAGAAGCATCGGCGTCGCCGGCGAATTTCACATAGCCGCCGATCGGCAGCCAGCTGAGCTTCCAGCGGGTGCCGCGCTTGTCGGTGAAGCCGACGATCTCGCGGCCGAAGCCGATCGAGAAGACATCCACCTTCACGTTGAAGAAACGCGCCACCAGGAAATGGCCCAGCTCGTGGAAGAACACCACCAGGGTAATGACAAACAGGAAGGCCGGAAGGCCAAGCGGCGTCCAGAGTGCCAGGCCGCGGATCATTTCAACCAGATGGTTCATATCGCTACTCTCTGACAGATTTCTTCGGCCACAACCCGCGCCCGCGCGTCGGTGCCCAGCACGCTTTCCAGATCGCCCGCCAGGCCGTTGCTGCCCATGTCCCGGTCCATCGCGGCGGCGACCACGCGCGGGATGTCCAGGAAGCCGATGCGGCGGTCGAGGAACGCCTGCACTGCGATCTCGTTGGCGGCGTTCAGCACCGTGGGCGCCATGCCGCCGGAGCGCATGGAATCGATGGCCAGATTCAGTGCCGGGAAACGGTCATGCGCCGGCGGATGAAAGACCAGGCTGCCCAGCGCCGTCAGGTCCAGCCGCCGCGAGGGCGAGGGAATGCGGCGCGGCCAGCCCAACGCATGGGCGATGGGGGTGCGCATGTCGGGCGCCGACAGGTGCGCCATGGTGGTGCCGTCTTCATAGGACACCAGGCAATGCACGATGGACTGGGGATGCACCACCACCGCCAGCTTTTCCGGCGGCAGGGCGAAGAGGAAATGCGCCTCGATCAGCTCCAGCCCCTTGTTCATCAGGGTGGCGCTGTCCAGGCTGATCTTGCGGCCCATCGCCCAGTTGGGATGGGCGACCGCTTCCTCGACCGTGGCGGCGCGCATGCGCTCCAGGGTCCATTCGCGGAACGGTCCGCCCGAGGCGGTGATGGTGACAAGATCGGCTTCGGACGCATCGCCCGAGCCCAGCACCTGGAAGATGGCATTGTGCTCGCTGTCCACCGGCAATATCTGGGCGCCGGATTTTTCCATGGCGTCGCGGAACACCGCGCCGGCCGCCACCACGCATTCCTTGTTGGCCAGCGCCACCACCACGCCGCGGCGGATGGCGGCCAGCGCCGGCTCGATCGCCGCCGCGCCCATGATCGCGACCATCACGAAATCGCTGTGACGCGAAGCCGCCTCGATCACCGCTGCGCGGCCGGCCGCCGCTTCGACGCCGGTCCCCGCAAGACCCGCCTGCAATTCGGCCAGGCATTGTTCGTCGCCGATCACCGCCAGCCTGGGCTTCATGGCGCGGGCCTGCTCGATCAGCAGCTTGACGTTGTTGCCGGCGGTCAGCGCCGTGATCGGCATCGCGTCCGCGCCATGCAGCTTTCGCACATGAGCGATCACATCCAACGTGTTGACGCCGATCGAGCCGGTGGAGCCCAGCACCGTCACCTTGCGCGACAATACCGCGTCCATGGACGGCAGTTCGTCAAAAACCCTCGTCGCCGCGATTGCCTTCACGCATGCCCCCCGAACAGGGGATTGAGATGAGCCACGAACACCAGCAGCGCCATGACACAGCTTGCGGCGAACATCGAATCCATGCGGTCCAGCACCCCGCCGTGGCCGGGGATCAAGCCGCCTGCATCCTTGGTGCCGAAGCGGCGCTTGACCGCGGATTCGAACAGGTCCCCCAGATGGGCGACGACGCTCAATCCCAGGGCGAAAACCACCCCCGCCAGGACATTGAAGCTGAAGAAAGCGATATAGGCGGCAAAGACCACGGCTGCCGTGATGCTGCCGCCGATGGTGCCGGACCAGGTCTTGCCGGGCGAAATGCGCGGCGCCATCTTGGCGCCGCCGATCAGCTTGCCGAACACCAGCGCGCCGGTATCGGTGGCCCATACGATCAGGAACAGGCCCAGCACGATCAGCGCGCCCTGCGTCGGGAAAACGCGCAAACCCACCAGCGCCAGCGACGGCAGGCCCAGGTACAGCACGCCGCCGGCATGCCAGAAGGGATTGTCGCCCCGCTGCCGCGCCATCACGAAAGCCGCCACCGCACCGATGGCGAGGAAGGCGAAAGCCGCCGGCACAACCCGCAACACCAACGCGGTGACGGCGCAGGCGATGGCGGCGATGGTGATGATGGTCTGGACATGGACGGGCTGCTGGTCGGCGCGCTCGCGCTGCGCTTTGCTGCGCACCATGCGGTGCCATTCGCGCGCCCCGAACAGGGCCATGACCACGGTAACCGCGGCAAACCACTGGGCGCTGTAAAGCACCAGGCCGATGGCGATCACCGCCAGGAAGACGCCGAACAGCACGCGCAGGAAGGTCTCGCTGCTGCTGCGGAGGAAATTGGCCGGTGGAGACTGCGTCATGCTCACGCCACGGCTTCCGAATCCAGCGCGCCGAAGCGGCGCTCGCGCGCGGCGAACTGTTCCAGCGCGGCGGTCAGGGCGGCGCGGTCGAAGTCCGGCCACAGCGTGTCCAGGAACAGAAGCTCGGCATAGGCCGATTGCCACAACAGGAAGTTGGACAGCCGGTGCTCTCCGCTGGTGCGGATGACCAGGTCCGGCGCCGGCAGCGCGCTGGTGAACAGGCGGGCGGCGA
>JACCXK010000053.1 GCA_013697055.1 Alphaproteobacteria bacterium | reverse complement strand
GCATCCAGGCCCTCCGCCAGCGCCTTTTTCAGGACCGGCTCCACTTCGCTCCAGAATTTCTCGAATACGGCATGGTCCACGGTGGCGTCGGCGCCGCCGGTGTAGATGGCGCTGGGCACAACCTCCCAGCCTTCGCGCTCGGCGATGCTGAGAAAACCGTCGATCTGCGAGGCGTCGCCCCGCCGCGCGGTGATTTCCTGGCCGCGATGGATGATGAAGCCCTCCAGTCCGGTCATGCCGCCGGTGAAGGAATGGGTTTCGTGAAATATGCCGGCGACAAAAACCCTGGTCATGCTGCACCCTCTTGCCCCTCAAACTTTCGGCGGTTTTGGACGCCGCCGCAAGCGCTGCCGCGCTGCACAATTGGCGGGCAGACGATTTCCGGCCACCATACGTCCGGGCGGGAACTGATTTGCTGATCCTCAAACTGACCATCGTGCCGCTGGCACTATTGCTGTTCGGCGTCATCGAGCGGCGGCACGGGCCCCGCCTGGCCGGCTGGCTATCGGGTTTTCCCATCGTGGGCGGCCCGCTGCTGCTGTTCCTGACCCTGGACCAGGGGGCCGCGTTCGGCAGCCAAGCGGCGCTGGGCGCCTATTTCGGGCTGGTGCCCTGGCTTTCGTTCACCATGACCTATGCCTGGTGCTCGCGGGCGCTGAAATGGTTCTGGTGCGCCCTGATCAGTTTTTCGGTGTGGACAGCGGTGGCAATGCTGGCGGTGCGTTTGCAGGACGCCTCGCGCTGGCTGGAGATATTGCCTTTCGCCGCCTTCATCGGCGCCCAATTCTGTTTTCCGCGCGGCGAACCATCCGACGAAGAACGCGAGCATGTCTGGTGGGGCATGCCGGCGCGCATGATCGCGGGCGCGTCGCTGACCGTGGTGATCACCCAATTCTCGGCGGCGCTGGGCACCCACTGGTCGGGAATCTTCACCACCTTCCCGGTGATGGGCTCGATCATTGCCATTTCCAGCCATTTGCAATATGGCCGCCATGCCGTGCAGGAAGCTGTGGCCGGCCTGTCCATGGGCCTGGCTTCGGTGGGCGTGTTCTGCTTTGCGCTTTATATCCTGTTGAACATTACCGGCGTCTGGGCGGCGTTCGGCCTGGCGCTGCTGGCCTGCACCACCGCCCATGCCTTGACCTGGTTTCTGTTCAAACAGAAGAACGCCTAGGCAATTTCCTTCGCCGCCTCTTTCACCGCCGTCAGGGTGGTGTCGATCACCCCATCGTCATGCGCGAAAGAGACAAACCAGGCGCCGCGCTCCAGCACCCGCACGCCGCGCTTGAGCAGGGCATGGGCGAATTTCACATACTGCGCCTTGTCGGTTTTCAGCAGGTCGCGATAATTCTTCGCTGGCGCATCCAATCCAAAGCCGACATGGAACATCAGTTCGAAGCCGGTGACCTGGGCCTTGAGGCCTGCGTCTTTCAGGATATCACGGATGCCGTTTTTCAATCGCACGCCGCGTTTTGACGCGCTTTCATAGCCTTCCGGCGTCAACGCTTTCTGCGTCGCCACCATCGCCGCCATGGTCACGGGCTGGGCGTTGAAAGTGCCGCCATGCAGGACCCCGCCGGTCACGAACATGTCCAGCAGGTCGGCGCGGCCCACCAGTGCCGCCACCGGAAAACCATTGGCCACCGCCTTGGCGGTCAGTGACAGGTCGGGGGTCACGCCAAAGCGCGCCTGCGCACCGGAACGACCGAGCCGGAAACCGGTGATCACCTCGTCGAATATCAGGATAGCGCCGTGCTTGCGGCAAGCCGCCTGCGCGCCTTCGAGATATCCGGCGGCCGGGGTGATGGCGCCCTGGTTGCACATGGCGGGTTCCATGATCACACCGGCGACATCGCCCTTGGCCAGCCGCGCTTCCAGGCGGCCCAGATCATTCCAGCCGATCACATCCAGCCCGGCGGCGTCGATAGCATCCTGTCCCACGCTGCCCGGCACCAGCACCGGCGCACCTTCCGGCCCGGCCGCATTCTGTGCCGGCGCGGTGGACCACAGGATATTGTCGAACCAGCCGTGATAATGGCCTTCGAATTTCAGGATGATGCGCTTGCCGGTGGCGGCGCGCGCCAAGCGGAACGCCGCTTGCGCCACTTCGGAACCCGATGATCCAAACCGCAGGCGCTGGGCGCTGGGAATGCGCTCGCACAATATCTTCGCCGCTTCGAATTCGATCTCGGACTGGCCGGCATAGAGAATGCCCTTGTCGACCTGGTCCTTGACCGCCTGCTGCACACTAGCGGGCGAATGACCCAGGATCATCGCACCCATGCCGCAATAATAATCGATCAGCTTGTTGCCATCGACATCGAGCAGATAGGGCCCCTCGCCGCGCTCAAACACCAGCGGGCCGCCCGCCATGCCGATGCGGAAATTGCTGTTGATGCCGCCGGCAATGTGCTGGGCATTCTCCGCGATCAGCTTCGCAGAGCGGTCGAACGTCAATGACATCGGGTTCCCCTGGTCTTCTTATTATGCCCAAAGCCTAAGGCTTTCCGGGCAAATTGACAAAGCGCCGCCAGCGCCGGAAGCTTGGCGAAAAGGGGCGGGGAAATCATGCGACAGCTGACTTATGCGCTTTTGGGCGCGGCGCTTCTAAACCTGTCGCCCGCGCTGGCGGCCGACTATTTCCCGCCCAAGGGGGATGGCTGGACCACCCACACGCCGGCCCAGGAAAAGCTGGACCCCGCCAAGCTGAAAGCGGCGATTGACTACGCCATCTCCGCCGAACTGACATATCCGCCCGAACTGGCCAAGGTGGCCGACATCCGCGACCTGCGCATTTCGGTGCCGCTGAAATATGCCGGCGAAGCGTTTAACACGCCCATCGGGCCACTTAAGGCCCATGCTCCCGCCAACGGCATCATCATCCGCCACGGCTACATCGTGGCCGAATGGGGCAAGACCCGCGACGTGGACATGACCTTTTCGGTCACCAAGACCTTCCTGTCCTCCACCGCGGGTGTTGCCTTCGACAAAGGCCTCATCAAGAACATCAACGATCCTGTGATCGACTATGTGAAGCCGACCCCCGATTACATGCTGTCGCACAATCAGCCCATCACCTGGAACGACATGCTGCGCCAGCAATCGGGCTGGATCGGCACCATGTGGGGCAAGCCGTGGTGGGCGGACCGCCCCGACGCGGGCAAGCCTTACAGCGAGCTGGTCAAGGGCCCGCCGCCGGTGGGCAAGGCGTGGAAATACAATGACGTGCGGGTGAACGCGCTGGCCCTGGCCCTGACGCATTTGTGGAAGCGGCCGCTACCCGAAGTGCTGAAGGAATATGTCGCCGATCCCATCGGCATGTCGGATGCCTGGCACTGGGAAGGCTATGACAACAGCTATACCGAAGTGGATGGCAAGCGCATCCATGTCGTGTCGGGCGGCGGCCATTGGGGCGGCGGCATGTATATCTCGGCGCGCGACCAGGCGCGGCTGGGCCTCTTGGGCCTCAACAAGGGCAAGTGGGACGGCAAGACCATCCTGTCGGACAGGTGGGTGGCGATGGCGCGTACGCCGACCGGCCCCAATCCAGGCTATGGCTTCTGCAACTGGTATCTCAACACCCGCAAGGCGCGCTATCCAGCGGCGCGCGAGGACAGCCTTTCGTATAACGGCGATGGCGCCAACATCATCTTTGTCGATTATCAGCACGACATGGTGGCGGTGGTGCGCTGGATCGACGGCGACAAGATGAAGGAATTCGTGCGCCTGCTGATCGCAGCGACCAACGAACCGGCGCCATAGCGATGCGCCTGACCCGCCGCGCAACCATCGCTTCCGGACTGGCATTCGCCACGGGCGCGCGCGCCGCCGACAAGCGCATCGTCACTGTCGTGGGCTCCGGTGTGCAAGGCGTGGCGCAAGCTGATGATGCGGCGCTCAGCACCAAAATCGACCAGCCCTATGGCGTCTGCATCGGCCCGGACGGCGCGCTGTACTGGGCCGATTTCGGCAGCAATCGCGTGCTGAAAATGAAGTCCGGCAAAGTCTCCGTCGTCGCCGGAAACACTGTGAAAGGCCATGAAGGCGACGGCGGCAAGGCGGTGGCAGCACAGCTCGGCGCCCCCCATGAAGTGCGCTTCGACAGCCACAAAAACATGCTGGTGGCGGAACGCGACGCCAATGTAATCCGCAAGATCGACGCGCGCACGGGCATCATCTCCACCTTGGTGGGCACCGGCGCACCGGGTTTTGGCGGCGATGGCGGCCCCGCCACAGAGGCGCAACTCAAACAGCCGCACAGCATTGCGCTGGACCGGGCCGACAATCTTTATATCTGCGACATCCTGAACAACCGCATCCGCCGCCGCGATGCCGCCACCGGCGTGATCACGACCTTCGCAGGAAACGGCGAGGTTGCCGACACGCCCGACACGGCGCCGCTGACCACTCCGCTGCATGGCCCGCGCTCCATCGACAGCGCGCCGGATGGGACGATGTATCTGATCCTGCGCGAGGGAAACAAAGTCTTCTTCCTCGACCGGCGCAATCAAACCCTCACCCGCATCGCCGGCACAGGCGCAAAAGGTTACAGCGGCGATGGCGGGCCGGCGCGCGATGCCAGCTGGAACGGCCCCAAGGGCATCGCCTATGCGCCGGACGGCAGCCTTTATATTTCCGACACCGAGAACCATGTGATCCGCCGGGTATCGCTGCGCGACAAGACGGTTTCAACGGTGGTCGGCACCGGCGCCCGTGGCGACGGACCGGACGGCGATCCCCTGAAATGCGCGCTGGCGCGGCCGCATGGATTGTTCGTCCATGCCGGCCTGCTTTACATCGGCGATTCCGAGAACCACCGCATCCGCGCGCTGCGAATTTAAGCCAGATTGGCCTTGTACAGCGCGGTCAAATTCGTCCAGGCGCGTTCGGCTTCCGCTTCGTTGTAGACGGCGCCGCCCTTGACGCACCAGCCGTGATTGGCCTGGTAAACATCCACCGTCGCGGTCTTGCCCGCGGCGGTGAAGGCGGCTTTCAGGTCATCCTTCATCTTCGGGTTCTGGGCATCGTCATTCTGCGCCTGGCAGACCAGGTACGCCGCATTGGTCTTGGCGATCAAAAGATGCGGACTGTCGGGCTTGTCCGTCACCAGGCCATTGCCGCCATGAAAGCTGCCGACGGCGCCGATGCGGCTTGGCACGGCGGCGGCGGTGCGGAACGAAAGCGTCCCGCCCATGCAATAGCCCTGCACGCCCACCTTGCGGGTCTTGGCTGTCTGCTGCTGGGCATCCAGGAACGCCAGATAGGCTTTCGCATCGCTATCGATGCCGTCATTGGTCATGGCGCCGCGATAGCCCATCAGCTTGGCGCGCTGCTCCGGATTGGAAAAATCGAAATTGTCACCGATCACCGGCGCCTTGGCCGAGCGGTAGAAAGGATTGGGCACCAGCACGATGTAACCTTGCGCCGCCAGACGCCGTCCCATGTCGCGGAACGCCGGACGCAGACCCATGATGTCGGGCCACATCAGCACGGCCGCGTAAGTGCCCTTGGCCGCAGGCGTGAACAGCGCCGCATCGCACATGCCGTCGGCGGTTTTCACCGTGACATCTTTTTCCACCACATTGGATTGGGCGAGGGCAGGCGCGCTGGCGACCCCTGCGGCAGCCACGGTCATGGCCGCAAAGCCGCGGCGTGAAAGACGGGAATCACTGACAAGGCCTGGGTGAATGAACTCATCGCACATGCTGAGCCTCCCTTGGGTTGTTGTCCGGGACGCAAGCAAAGGAGCCGGCGCGCAATCTGTCAAGCGTTGGAAATACAGCTCATTTAACCCTGAACCTGCCTCTGCGTACCAAACGAATTCTGAACCTTACGCCTGGTGGAGGGTTCACATTGATCCTAACAACATAATCAGCGCACCGCAGGTCGTGATGGGCGCCGGCGTTCAAAGTGGGCTTTCCGATGTATGCGCGTGCGTTATTTCAGGTATCCAAGATCAATTGCGCGGATTCCAAGGCAATTAAGGCGCGCGCCTTATTCACATGAACAAAACACACGCCGTCCTGATATCGGCTGTCGTAGCGGGCCTGGCTTTGGGCGCGGCCATCGAGCACAGCGGCAACCCGGCGCTGGCCATAACCATGAAAAGACTCGTCGATGCGGTCAAAGCGCCCTTTGCGCTGGTTGCCGGGCGTTCGCCCGGCGAACGCGGTGCGGGCGCCTTGCTGTCCACCAAGCCGGGCCGGCCGCATGAGCGCGTGCTCTCCGGTGTGCGCAATCGCGAGCCGGTAGCGGACGTTCCGCCGGCGGCGGACAGCTCGCCTCTTGGCGTTGGTCCGGAAGGCTTGGGCTCGGGCGGCACACCGGAAGGCATTGCTCCGGGTGGCGGCGCTGCCACGCCACTTTCCCAGTATCGCGGCAACACATTTCCCTTCATGCCCTTTCCCATTGGATTTGGCACGACGACCCCGGGACAGCCGCTTGGCGCGTCACCGGCACCTGACACCGCCGGCACCGGAATCACGGCCCCTGCTCAACTGGACAACGCGGCAACACCGCCCGTGTTCATCCCGGGAACCACGGGATCAGGACCACTGCCGGAGATCCCACCCACGGTCGTGGCGATACCACCGGACGCACCCAATCCCGGTACAACACCCGGCACACCGATACCACCCGCGACACCCATACCTGAACCATCGAGCTGGGGAATGATGCTCCTGGGGTTGCTTGCCATCGTCTTTGCAACAGTGCGTCGGCGCCGGCGCGACTTGTCAGGCATTGAATAGCTTTGCGTGTCGGTGTCGCCGCATGGGCCATAGGGTTGGTCGCGTTGGGATGCCTGGCCGGGCTGCTGCTGAGACGCACCTTGCAGGATCAACCCCAAGCCCTGCCGCGAATGGCCGCGCAAGCGATCGCACCGCCTTCCGGAAATCGCATCTGGATTCCCGTGGGCCGCGAAAACCGTGCGTCTCCGGCCCAACCGGAAGCCGTGCGCAGCGTGCTGAACATCCCCGGGCACATGCACTTCGGCAGCTTTGTGTGGGACGAAAATCGCATTCCGAAGGGACGGCTCTGGATGCGCGTCGACCTCACCCATCAATTGATGTCGGTGTTTCGCGGCGGCCATGAGATCGGGACGGCCGTGATTCTGTACGGTGCCGATAGCAAGGCAACGCCGGCGGGCAGTTTCACCATTCTCGAAAAGGATGCCCATCACATCTCACGCAGCTACGATGCGCCGATGCCCTACATGCTGCGCCTGACCACCGATGGCGTGGCGATCCATGGCAGCAATGTCCGCCAGGGCTGGGCGACCCATGGCTGTATCGGCGTGCCGCTGGATTTCGCCCGCCTGCTTTTTGCCGCGGCGAACAAGGGCGATCTGGTGATCATCCTGCCGCAGCCGGGAGACGACAACACCCAGGCCAGCCGGGTTGGATCAAATCGCAAAGCCGATGTTAGGTAAGCGCTAACCACGCTTGTCCACACCATCGAAACGCCAAGGTGAGACCGTCCCTGCAGACATGCAGGAGGTCCCGTGCTGCAAAGCCGATGGAAATCGCAAGCGATGGCGTGCGTGGCCCTCTGCGCCGCACCGCTCTTCACGGGCGCAACGCTTTGGCCGGCGACGTTTGAAGAGCGTGTTCTGGCAACCCACAATCAGGAACGTCTGGCCCTTGGCCTGGCGCCGTTGAACTGGAATCCCGCGCTATCGCAGTCCGCCCAGGCCTGGGCCGATTATCTGGCCGCGAGCGGACGCTTCGAACACGCCCCGGAAAATCACCAAGCCCCGGAAGGCGAGAATATCTGGGCCGGAACGCGGGGCTTTTACGCGCCCGAAGCCAGAGTGGATGCCTGGGTTCGCGAAAAGCGATTCTTTCGGACCGGCGTGTTTCCGGACAACAGCACGACCGGACGCGTGGAAGATGTCGGCCATTATACGCAAGTGATCTGGCGTGCCACCGCAGAGGTCGGCTGCGCCCAGGCCAGCGGCGCCCGCGAAGACATCCTGGTCTGCCGCTATTCCGAAGCCGGCAACTACCGGGGCGAGCGGCCGATCTAATGTGAGTTGCTTGCCTGCGCCATTTTTCTTTCGTCCGCGTGCTTGGCTTTCCAAGAGAATGCGCAGGGTTGCCAGAGCACTCCCGCCTCAAGTCGCGCGGCACGACGCTGGCGCCAACCGCCGCGGCGGGCTTGCCTGCGCCATTTTTCCTTCGTCCGCGTGCTTGGCTTTCCGGAGAATGTGCAGGATTGCCGGGGCACGCCCGCCTCAAGTCGCTGGCGCGCGGCGGTCGTGCCTGCGCCATTTTCCTTCGTCCGCAAAGCGGACGAAGGAAAAT
>JACCXK010000047.1 GCA_013697055.1 Alphaproteobacteria bacterium | reverse complement strand
CCATGACAGGTTGGTTTAGTTGCTGAGGTTATCGAAAACCCGCTCGCCATTTACAAAGGTCGCCCGGGCACGGCCTTGGAATTTGCGGCCCTCAAAGGCGGTGTTGCGGGAGCGGGAGCGCAGCTTTTCGGCGTCCACCACAAAGGGCTCATTCTCGTCCAGCAGCACCAGGTCGGCGGGCGCGCCGCGGGCGAGGGTGCCGCCCGGCAGGCCAAAGATTCGCGCCGGGGCGATGGTGAGGGCGGCCAGCACCTGGGACAGGCTGGCATCGCCATTGTGCGACAGCGACAAAGCGGCGGGCAGCAATGTTTCCAGACCCACCGTGCCGGCGGCGGCGCTGGCGAAAGGCTGGCGCTTGGTGTCGGCGCCTTGCGGTTCATGGCTGGAGACGATCACGTCGATCACGCCCGAGGCCACGCCTTCGACCATGGCGGCGCGGTCCGCTTCGCTGCGCAGCGGTGGTCGCATCTTGCGGAAGGTGTAGTAGGGGCCGACATCGAGTTCGTTCAAGGTGAGATGATGGGCGGTTACACCGCAGGTGACGGGAAGCCCGCGCGCCTTGGCGGCGGCGATCGCGTCCATGGCGGCACGGGTGGAGATCTGGCCGAAATGCAGCCGCGCACCGGTCAACTCGACCAGGCGGATGTCGCGCTCGACCATCATGGCTTCGGCGATGGCGGGGGCGGCGGGAATGCCCAGGCGGGTGGCGAATTCGCCTTCGGTGGCGCTGGCGCCTTTCACCAGTTCGGGGTCCTCGGCGTGCGAAATCACCAGCGCATCGAAGGTGGCGGCATAGGAAAGCGCGCGGCGCAGCACCCGGGCATTGGCGACGGAACGGTCGCCATCGGTGAAAGCAATAGCGCCGGCTTCCTTGAGCAGGCCCACTTCCGTCATGGTTTCGCCCAGCAGGCCCTTGGTCAGGGCGGCGCAAGGCAGCACCCGTACCCGCGCGGTGGCGGCGGCGCGGCGCAACAGGAAATCCACCAGCGAGGGCTCGTCGATCACCGGATCGGTGTTGGGCATCACGATCATGGAGGTGACGCCGCCTGCCGCGGCGGCGGCGGATGCCGATTCCAGGCTTTCGCGATGTTCTGCGCCCGGCTCGCCGGTGAAGACGCGGGCGTCGATCAGGCCCGGCGCCAGCACCAGCCCGCGGCAGTCGATCACTTCGGGATCATTGGGCTCGGCATCGTTGAACAGGCGCGGGCCGACATCGGCGATGCGGCCATTCTCGACCAGCAAGCCGCCTTTTGTGTCCATGCCGGAGGCGGGATCGATCAGCCGGGCGTTGCGGAAGGCGATGCGCTTCATGACATCCCCCGCGCCAGCGCGTCGAGGATGGCCATACGCAGGGCCACGCCCATTTCCACCTGTTCAGCGATCAGGCTGACCTGCACATCGTCGGCGATGTCGGAAGCGATTTCCACGCCGCGGTTCATCGGGCCGGGATGCATGACCAGGGCGCCGGGCTTGGCCATGGAGAGCTTTTCGCGGTCCAACCCATAGAAGCGGAAATATTCGCGCGCCGAGGGCACAAAGGCGCCGCTCATCCGCTCCAGCTGCAGGCGCAGCATCATCACGATGTCGGCGCCCGCCAAACCGCTTTTCATGTCGGTATGGATTTCCACCCCGAAACGGTCCGCTTGGGCTGGCAGCAAGGTGCGCGGCGCCACCAGCCGCACTTGCGCGCCCATCATGGAGAGCAGCCGCAGGTTGGAACGGGCAACGCGGCTGTGCAGCACGTCACCACAGATCGCCACCACCAACCCTTCGAAACTCCCGCGATGGCGGCGGATGGTCAGGGCGTCCAGCAGCGCCTGGGTGGGATGTTCATGGGCGCCGTCCCCGGCATTGATCACGCTGCAGTCCAGCTTGCGCGACAGAAGCTCGGCGGCGCCGGCATCCTGGTGGCGCACTACCAATATGTCCGGGCGCATGGCGTTGAGGGTGGAGGCCGTATCGATCAAGGTCTCGCCCTTGGAGACGGACGAGGTCTTGACCGACATGTTCATCACGTCGGCGCCAAGCCGCTTGCCCGCCAGTTCGAAACTCGACTGGGTGCGGGTGCTGGATTCAAAGAACAGGTTGATCAGGGTGCGGCCCTTGAGCAGGGCAGTCTTCTTGTCGGTGGCGCGGCCCTGCACCACATAGGTCTCGGCCAGGTCCAAGAGCGCGGTGATGTCGAAGGGGGAAAGCCCATCGATCCCCAGCAAATGCTTGGAGCGCAGGATCGGCGTGGAGTCCGCTAATGTCATTAAAGCCCGGCTTATAGAGAGGGAAGTTGCGGCCCGCAAGCAGGCTTTTAGTTAACCGAAACCGCCTTGTCCTGGGCGATGCGGATGCCTTTGTTGATGCAGCCATAATCCTTGATGCCGGCGGCATTGATCTGGGAGGGCAGGGGGCAAAGCTCGAAGGTGCCGGTGATGCGGGTACGCATCGAGCCGGTCTGGCTTTGCCAGTAAAGCCAGTTCTGCATCACCGGGGTCGCGATGTCGGCGTTGCTGTCGGGCGGGGCCTTGATGATGGTCTTTGTGCCGTCTTCGGCTACCACCGTCACGCCCACACCAGAAGTCAGGCCAAGGCTGCCCTTCACCATCCGGCACTGGCCAGTCAAGGCGGGACTTTTCTTGCAGGTGATTTCGGCGGCGGCACAAGGCTGAATCATGGCCGCCAACAACATCACCAGGGCAAGCGTCCTAACCACCGCTCATTTCCTCCAAGGTCTTTCCCGCCGGCTCGGGCAGGAACAATAAGGCGATCAGGGTGATCGGGATAGTCGCCAGCAGCCACTGGATGGCCGGGCCATGGGCGTGGAAGCGGTCATAGAGATGGCCTTCCAGAATCAACGCCAGGGCGCCCATGCTGATTTCCACCAGATAGCGCAGGCCGGAAACCGTGGCGCGGTAACGGGTGGGTACGATCTCCAGCGCGAAGCCCGCCACCAGCACGTCGCCCGAGAAGAAGCCGAAAAAGGCCAGGGTCCACAAGATCGGCATCGCCCAGGCCGGCGCGCCGCCATAGAAAAGATAAAAACACACGCCGCATAGCGCGACGATGGCGAAGGCCATGGGCTTGCGGCCTATCCTGTCGGACAGGCGTCCCGCCGCGATCGCCAGCCCCAGTCCCACCAAGCCGCCCGGCACGAACAGCGCGGTGGTCTGCCAGGGCAGGTAATGATAGTCGCTCTGCAGCACCTTGGACGCCAGCAAGGTCGCCGCCGAGATGGCGAAGCCCCAGGCCGACACGGCGATGAAGATCGCGGCCAGCCGGCCGGGATATTCGCGCACCATGTCCCGCAGCATGTCCATCGTCTCGGCGAATTTGGACTTTGTCTTATGTTCTTGCGCGGCGAAGCGCGCCGTCTCCGGCAGGCGGCGGCGCAGGAAGGCGACCAGGAAAAGCGGCACCGCACCGATGACATACAGCGCGCGCCAGCCGCCGGGCAGGACCGTGACGCCGGCAAAGATCAGGCTGGCGACACCTGCGCCCACAAAGTCCATCGAGGTGAGCGTGCCGTTGGCCCATCCACGCGCGCGCGCGGTGACTTCTTCCACGATCACAACAAAACACAGCATCTCCTCGGCATAGCCGAAGACACGGGTGAAGAACTGCGCCCCGACGAACGTCGTGTAGCTGTCCGCGAACGCGGTCGCCAGGGTGAACACCGCCTGGCCGAAGATGGTGACCAGCAGCAGGCGCCTGCGTCCCACCAGGTCGGCGCTGGCCGCGATCAGCATGGCGAAGACCGCGGCCAGCCGGAAATAGGCGGTGGTCAGCGCGATCTGGTTTTCCGGGATGTGGAACGTGGCCTGAATCTGCGGCGCGGCCAGAAAGAAGATGTTCATGTCATAGCCGGCGAAAAAAACCGCCGACCCGATCAACAGGAAAATGCGTTCCGTGCGCCGGTCGATGGTAACCGGCGGGCGCAAAATCCACAGGAAGCGCGCGGGCGCGGAATCATTTGTCATCGGATGTTCCTGAGCCTATCCAGCGCGCCCTGCAAAATGTAACCGGCCGCCATCTTGTCCACGACCGCGTCGCGGCGCCGGCGCGAGGCGTCGGCATCGAGCAGGGTGCGGGTCACGGCGCTGGTGGAAAGGCGTTCATCCTGGAATACGATGGGCAGGGGGCTGTGGTTCACCCAGTTGCGGCCGAAAGCCCGGGCGGACTGGGCGCTGGGGCCGTCGGAACCGTCCATGTTGAGGGGCAGGCCGACCACCAGGCCGCCGACCCCTTGCGCACTTATTATAATGTCCAGCCGGGCGGCATCGGCGGCGAATTTGCCCCTCTTGAGGGTCTGCATCGGGGTGGCGATGGACAGGCTGGTGTCGGACAGGGCCAGGCCGATGGTCTTTTCCCCAAGATCGAGCCCCAACAGCCGCAATCCGGGCGCCAGTTTCAGCTCTTCCAACACGATGACAGGCAAGCTTTATTCCTTCTCTAGCCCCTTTTGCTTGCCTCCGGCCCCCCCGATTGGTAGCAAACACGACCCTACCTAACACAGCAGGAAACCTCATGTCCGTCGACAAGGACACCGTGCGCCGCATCGCCAAATTGGCCCGCCTGGCCGTGCCGGAAGCGCGGCTGGAACCCATGGCCGGTGAGCTGAACGGCATCTTCCAGTGGGTCGAGATGCTGGGCGAGGTCAATGTCGAGGGCGTGCCCGCCATGACAAGCGTGGTGGCGCAGAAATTGAAGTGGCGCGAAGACAGGGTCACCGACGGCAACCAGGCCGACGCGCTGATGATCAATGCGCCGGGCAGCGAGGACCACTTCTTTGTCGTGCCCAAGGTGCATGAATAATGTCCGATTTGATTTCCATGACCCTGGCCGAGGCGCGCGACGCCATCCGGGCCAAGACAATTTCCTCCCGCGAGCTGACGGGCGCCTTCGTGTCGGCGATTGAAAAGGCCCGTCCCCTGAATGCCTTCATCACCGAGGCGGGCGAGCAGGCGCTGGCGATGGCGGATGCCGCCGACAAACGCATCGCCTCCGGCCAGGTGGGCGCGCTGGAAGGCCTGCCCCTGGCGATCAAGGACCTGTTCTGCACCAAGGGCGTGCGCACCACCGCCGCCAGCAAGATCCTGGGCAACTTCGTTCCTCCTTACGAATCCACCGTCACCCAGAACCTGTGGGACGCCGGCGCGGTGATGCTGGGCAAGACCAATCTGGATGAATTCGCCATGGGCTCGTCCAACGAGACATCCGCCTTCGGCACTGTCATCAATCCCTGGCGGGCGAAGAACTCCAACGTGAACCTTGTGCCGGGCGGATCGTCCGGCGGTTCGTCGGCTGCGGTAGCCGCCGACCTGTGCCTCGCCGCCACCGGTACCGACACCGGCGGTTCCATCCGCCAGCCCGCCGCCGTCACCGGCCGGGTGGGGCTGAAGCCGACCTATGGCCGCTGCTCGCGTTTCGGCATCGTCGCCTTCGCTTCGTCCTTGGATCAGGCCGGTCCCATGACCAAGACCGTGAAAGACGCCGCCATCATGCTGAAGAGCATGGCGTCGGTGGATGCGAAAGACTCCACCAGCGTCGATATCGAAGTGCCCGATTACGAAAAGCTGCTGGAAGGCGGCATCAAGGGCCTCAAGGTCGGCATCCCCAGGGAATACCGCATCGACGGCGCCCCGGCCGAAATCGACGCCTTGTGGACCAAGGGCGCGGAGTGGCTGAAGGCGCAAGGAGCGCAGATCGTCGAAGTCTCGCTGCCCCACACCAAGTATGCGCTGCCCACTTATTATATCGTGGCGCCGGCTGAAGCCTCAGCCAACCTGGCGCGCTATGACGGCGTGAGGTTCGGCTATCGCGCCGAAGGCGTGCGTGACATCACCGATCTGTATGAGAAGAGCCGTGGCCAGGGCTTCGGCGCCGAAGTGCAGCGCCGCATCCTGATCGGCACCTATGTGCTGTCGGCCGGCTATTATGACGCTTACTATTCCCGCGCCCAGAAGCTGCGCACCCTGATCAAGCGCGACTTCGAGCAGGCCTTTGAGAAGTGCGACGTGCTCTTGACCCCTACCACCCCGGGCCCGGCCTTCGGTGTCGGCGCCAAGACCAGCGATCCCCTGGAGATGTACTTGCAGGATGTCTTCACCGTGACGGTGAATCTGGCGGGGCTGCCGGGCATCTCGGTGCCGGCGGGTCTCAGCGAGAACGGCCTGCCGCTGGGTCTTCAGTTGATCGGCAAGGCTTTTGATGAGGCAACCCTGCTGCGCGCCGCCCAGGCGGTGGAAACAGCCGCGGATTTCAAGCATTCCCCCGCCAAATGGTGGTCCGTATGAACGCGCCGATAAAGAATAAGCTGCTCAAGGGTGAAACCGGCGAGTGGGAGATCGTCATCGGCATGGAAGTCCATGCCCAGGTCCTCAGCCAGTCCAAGCTGTTTTCCGGCGCTTCGACCACCTTTGGGGCCGATCCCAACAGCAATGTGTCGTTCATCGATGCCGGGTTCCCAGGGATGCTGCCCGTCATCAACGCCAAATGCGTCGAACAGGCGGTGCGCACCGGCCTGGGCCTCAAGGCCAAGATAAACCTTCGCAGCATTTTCGACCGCAAGAATTATTTCTTTCCCGACCTGCCCCAGGGCTATCAGATCAGCCAGTACAAGGACCCTATCGTGGGCGAGGGCGAAGTGCTGATCGACCTCAAGGATGGGGAATCCATCAAGGTCGGCATCGAACGCCTGCATTTGGAGCAGGACGCAGGCAAAAGCCTGCATGACCAGCATCCCGACAACAGCTTCGTGGACCTGAACCGTTCGGGCATCGCCCTGATGGAGATCGTCACCAAGCCGCACATGCGCACCTCCGAAGAAGCCGCGGCTTTCCTGAAAAAATTGCGCGCCATCGTGCGCTACCTGGGCACCTGCGACGGCAACATGGACGAGGGCTCCATGCGGGCCGACATCAATGTCTCGGTCTGCCGGGTGGGCGGCTATGACAAGTTCCGCGCCGATGGCAGCTTCAAGCATCTGGGCACCCGCTGCGAGATCAAGAACGTCAATTCCATGCGCTTCATCGCGCAAGCCGTTGAATATGAAGCCCGCCGCCAGATCGAAGTGATCGAAGCCGGTGGCACCATCGCTCAGGAAACAAGGCGGTATGACAGCAAAGTGGGCGAGACCCGCTCCATGCGCTCCAAGGAAGAGGCGCATGACTATCGCTATTTCCCCGATCCGGACCTGTTGCCGCTGGAATTCGAGCAATCCTGGGTCGATGCGATTGCCAAAACCCTGCCCGAACTGCCGGATGAGAAGAAAGCCCGCTTTGTTCAGAGTGGATTGTCGGCTTATGACGCCTCTGTGCTGGTCGCGGAGCGCGAGCTGGCCGATTATTACGAGGAATTGGCCAAGGGCGTGGATGCGAAGGCCGCCGCCAACTGGCTGAACAATGAAATCCTCGGCCGTCTCAACCGTGACGGGCTGTCAATCACCGATGTGCCGGTGAGTGCGCACGCGAACAACGCCATCATCCAGATGATTTCGGACAAGACCATCTCCGGCAAGATCGCCAAGGACCTGCTCGACATCGTGTGGACCGAAGGCGGCGACCCCCGAACGGTTGTGGAGGCGCGGGGGATGAAGCAGGTGACCGACACCGGCGCCATCGATGCGGCCATCGAGGCGGTGATCGCCGCCAACCCCGACAAGGTGGAAGAGGTGAAGGCCAAGCCGAAGCTCGCCGCCTGGTTCGTCGGTCAGGTGATGAAGCAGACGGGTGGCAAGGCCAATCCGGCGGCGGTGAATGCCGCCCTCAAGACCCGACTCAATTTGCCCGACGAGGGGTGATTCGCACAAAATGCGCAATTTGCAGACCGGCCCCGCAAAATTCGCATTTTTTAGTCCGTACACGGAATAGCGAATTTAACCTTTGTAAAATGCGGGTTTTTCGCATTTCGCGATTTTGGCGCTTTTTGCAAACCCCCGCCCCTGTTGCATTTCAAAATGCAAGTAATTCATATTGATGACGTTTTGGGGGGCGACGTTGTCGTTCAGACCCGAACAAACGATAGAGGAGTTGAACATGGCTGCGAAGAAAAAGGCCAAGAAGGCCACCAAGAAGAAGGCGACCAAGAAGAAGGCCGCCAAGAAGAAGAAGTAATTGACCCCGGTCAATTAGATCTTCTTCGGGTCCCCTGATCATTCACTCTAGGGACCTCGAAGCTTAAAGCGAAGGCCGCGGTCCCGAAAGGGCGCCGCGGCCAAGCTGCTTTTGGACCTTGCTGTTCACCCCATTTATCCCCCATTTGCTTTGCAGCAGCGACGGAGGGACCCATGGCGAAAAAATCCACCAGGAAGCCTGTGAAAAAGGCCAAGCGCGCAGCGAAGCCGCCCAAGCCCATCACCCTCTACACCTGGGCCACGCCCAACGGCCACAAGATCAGCATCATTCTGGAAGAACTGGGGGTGCCCTATGAGACCCACCCGGTGGACATCAACAAGGGGAAGCAATTCGCCCCCGCTTTCCTGAAAATCGCCCCCAACAACCGTATTC
>JACCXK010000046.1 GCA_013697055.1 Alphaproteobacteria bacterium | reverse complement strand
CCATGACAGTTAGGGCTGGTCAGCGCTAAAGGAAATTATACTCGGTGAAGAGCGGCGTGAGGTCCCTGCCCCACACACCATGATAATTCTTCAACATCTCTTCGGCGCGGGTATAACCGCGGTTCACCAACTCGCGCAGCGGATTGAGGAAGCCGTCCTCGCTCATGCCGGCGCCGTCCAACTCGGCGCGGCGCTTCAGGCCGGCGGAAGAAATCTCCAAAATGCGGTGCGCCAGTTCGTGCACCGTGGCCTTGCGGAACGGCACCTTGAAGCCCTGCTTGCCGACGCCGTCGCGCAGCGCCTGGCGTTCTTCCGCGGTCCAGTCCTTGACCAGGTCCCAGCAGGCATCCAGCGACTGGTTGTCGTAAAGCAGACCGACCCACAGCGCCGGCATGCCGCAAATGCGCCGCCACAAGCCGCCATCGGTGCCGCGCATTTCCAGAAAGCTCTTGAGCCGCACTTCCGGGAAGATGGTGGTGAGATGATCGGCCCAGTCGCTCATCATCGGGGTGATGTGTGCGACTTCGGGGACCTCGCGGGCCAGGAACTTGCGGAAGCTCTGGCCCGCCATGTCGATATATTTGCCGTCGCGATAGAGGAAATACATCGGCACATCCAGCGCGTAATCGACATAGCGCTCGAACGACATGCCGTCCTCGAAGACCCAGGGCAACATGCCGGCGCGGGCATTGTCCACGTCGGTCCACACCTGGGCGCGGTATGACAGGAAACCGCTGGGCCGGCCTTCGCGGAACGGCGAGTTGGCGAACAAGGCGGTGGTGATGGGCTGCAGCGCCAGGCCGACGCGGAATTTCTTCACCATGTCGGCTTCGGAGTCGAAATCCAGATTCACCTGCACGGTGCAGGTGCGGAACATCATGTCCAGGCCATAGCCGCCCACCTTGGGCATGTAGCGGCGCATGATGTCGTAGCGGCCCTTGGGCATCACCGGCACTTCATCCAGCCGCCAGGACGGCGCAAAGCCGAAGCCCAGCACGCCGACGCCGATCTCGTTGGCCACTTTGCGCGTCTGTTCCAGGTGCAGGTTGGTCTCGGCGCAGGTCTCATGAAGGGTCTTGAGCGCCGCGCCCGACAATTCGAACTGCCCGCCCGGCTCCAGGCTCAGCGAGACGCCGTTCTGGGTCAGGCCTATGATGTTCTCGCTTTCGCGCACGGGCGCCCAGCCGAAGCGCTGCATGCCTTCCAGCAACTGGCGGATGCCCGGCTTGCCGTCATAGGCGACCGGCTTGTGGGTCTTGAGGTCGTAGACGAATTTCTCGTGCTCGGTGCCGATGGCCCACTCCGCCTTGGGACGGCAGCCCTTCGAAAGGTGACGCACAAGGTCATCGCGGCTTTGGATCGGGCCGCTGGCGGACTGCGGAATGGACATGAATGAGAACCCTCTGAGGGCGTACTTAGGCAGCAGGCGGGATAGGCGCAAGGCGTCCTTATTTTCGTATTGCCTTAATTAAGTGAATATGGAATCAATAGGGCATGACAGCCTTGCAGGCCCTTGCTGATCCCACCCGCCAGCGCATTGTCGAGATGCTGGCCCTGGGCGCCTTGTCCTCGGGCGAGATCGCGGGACGGTTCGATCTGTCGCCGCCCGCCATTTCCCAGCATCTCAAGACCCTCAAGACGGCCAGGCTGGTGACGGTCCGCACCGACCGGCAAAAACGCATCTATTCCCTGGACCCGGAAGGCGTCGGCGAAGTTTCCGACTGGGTGGCGCGCATCACCGCCTTCTGGAACCCGCGGCTGGATGCGCTGGAAGCCGCGCTGAAAAAGGATTCCCAATGAAGGGCGAGATCCTTGCCGAAAGCGCCGTGCGCTTTGTCCGGGAACTGGGTGCCCCGGCTGCAAACATCTGGACCTTCCTGACCGACAGCAGGAAGCTGCCGGAATGGTATGGCGAAGGCGCGATTGAACCGCGCGAAGGCGGCGCCGTGTCGCTGATGGGCGGGCATGTCCGCGGCGTGGTCACGGGTTGGCGGCCGCAGGAATTTCTTGGCTACACCTGGAATGTCTTCTCGGCCGGTGAAAGCGTGTCGCGCTTTCCCATCTCCTATCTGGAATTCACCCTGGACGGATCGAAGCTGACCCTGATCCACCGCCCCATCCCGCAAGCGATGCAAAGCCAGACCATGATGGGCTGGCACACCATGCTGGACCTGATCGCAGCCGGGCTGGCCGGCGACTTTCCCAAACGCAGCGACCTGTTTCCCAAAAACGCCGAACGATACGGCGTGGACCTAACCAAATTGAATAAGGGGTAATGTGATGGACAATTACGCCAGGCAGATCGACGACAGCACCATCGAATTCGTGCGCATCCTGCCCGGACCGATCGAGCGGATCTGGGACTTTATCGCTGACGGCAAGAAGCGCGGCGAATGGTTCGCCTCCGGCGACCTTCCCGCGAAGGTCGGCGAGCCTTTCGAGATGCGCTTCAAGCACAGCACCTTGTCACCCAACCAGGCGCCGCCGCCGGAACAGTTCATCGAAATGGACAAAAACGGCCATCAGTCCCGGAATGTGCTGCTGGCCCTTGACCCACCGCACCGCCTGGCTTTCACCTTTGGCGGAGAAAAGGATCCGGCCAAGGTGTCGGAAGTGGAATTCCGGCTGGACCAGGAAGGCGACAACAAGGTCCGCCTCACCCTCACCCACCGCAAGATCGCCGATCGCGGCATCAAGGTGGGTGTCTCCGGCGGCTGGCATGCCCACCTCGCCATCCTGGAGGACAAGGCCAATGGGCGTGTCCCGCCGGCCTTCTGGGATGTGTGGCGCTGGCATGACGGCATCTACGACAAGCGCTATCCCTGACACAAATCTCTGGCTATCCTGCTCTCGGGTCCGGGGAACAGGGACATGCGGAAAATACCCGTCGGCGCGACCATCGCGCATGCCTATCATTTTGCGTTCGCCGATTTCCTCACGGTGTTCAAGGCCATTTGGTTGCCGCTGGCCGCCTATGCGGCACTATCCATCCCCATGATGGGCCGCATGATGCAACTGATGGCGTCCTTGGGGGCGCGGGACCCAGCGGCCCTGTCGGCCATCGGTCCGTTGTTTCTGCTCTATCCCTTCCTGCTGATCCTGATTTTCATGCAGTTCCTGGCGGTGTCGGAAGCCGCGCTGGGCGTGCGGCCCAATGACTCCTGGTTTTATTTCCCGCTCGGCAAGAAGCTGTGGCGGCTGATCGGCGGCGTTCTTCTCGCCCTGCTGGCGATCATCGCGCTGATGCTGTGCTATGCCCTGATCGCCTTCGTACTGGGCTTTGTGCTCAACACGGTGCTTAAATCTTTCGTGTCTGCGGCCATGGCAACCGGCTTGACGGGTGTGTTCGCCGCCCTCCTCTTCCTTGTCGCCTATGGGGTCCTGATATTCCTGACCATCCGCTTCTTCTTTCTGCTGGCGCCGGCCAGCATTGTCGAGCAACGGCTGGGGGTCGGCCGTTCCTGGCAGCTGACGCGGGGCAATTTCTGGCGCGCTTTCCTGGTCACCTTGTCGATTGTCCTTCCGCTGGTGGTGATCGAGTATGCCGCGATCTTCTCCTTCGCCGGCTTTCCCGCCATTACGCCCGGCATGAGCCCGCAGGCCGTGCAAGCCGCCAACCTGGCGTGGAACATCGCCCTCTTCTCGGCAATCGTCCGCTACTGGTACATCATCGTGCCGGCGGTCACGGTCGTGCTGGTACTGTATTTCGGCGCCGCTTGCGGCGCCCAGGCCTTCGCCTATCGCGCGCTGACGGAAGACGAGGCCGCAGCGGCTGTCGCCTTCGACTAGCTCCAGTCGCCGGCAATGGATTGCCAGATCGCCAGCGCCGCCAGCGCCGCGGTGTCGGCACGCAAGATGCGTGATCCCAGGCTGACCGGCATCACGAACGGCAGCGCGCGCAACGCGGCGCGCTCCGCCGGATCAAAGCCGCCTTCGGGGCCGGTGAGAATCCCCGTCGGGCCACCACGGCTTTCGCGCGCGGCTTCCGTCATCGCCTTGGCGTTGCCGCCCTCGTCGCAGAACAGCAGGCGCCGCTCGGTGGGCCAGAAGGCCAGCAGCTTGTCGAAGCTGATCCCGGCGCGGATCTCCGGCACGTCCAGCCGGCCCGACTGTTCCGCGGCTTCAACCGCGTTGGCCGCCATGCGCTCTTCATTGATGCGCGCCACGATGGTGCGGCGGGTGAAGACCGGTTGCAGGACGGACACGCCCAGCTCCACCGCTTTTTGCACCAGGTAATCCGACGGGGTCTTCTTTACCGGCGCGAAAGCCAGCCAGATGTCCGGCGTGCCGTGCTGACCCGCTATCTGCTGGCGGCAGGTGGCCGTCACGCCGCGCTTGGCGGCTTCGGTAATCTCAGCCAGCCATTCGCCATCGCGACCATTGAACAGCGACACGAAGTTCCCGGCCTTGGCCCGCAGCACATGCAGGAGATAATGCGTCTGTCCCTCGTCCAGGGCCACGCCCGCGCCATCCCCCAGATCGCCGGTCACATAGAGACGGGTCTTGCCACCTGCTTCTGTTAATTCTTCGCTCATGCCACAATTGACCGTGATGCCCACCAAATCGCAAGCCATTCCCCTGGACGCCGTGCCCGCAAGCTGGGTGGAGCATGCGGCGCCGCGCCTGCAGCCCTGGCTCCGGCTGGCGCGGCTGGACCGGCCGATTGGCACCTGGCTGCTGCTATGGCCCTGCATCTTCGGGCTGCTGCTGGGCGCCGCCGCCGACGAGCGCCGCTTTTTGGAATGGCGCGACGTCTATTATGTCGTGCTGTTCGCCGTCGGGGCGCTGGTGATGCGCGGCGCCGGCTGCACCTTCAATGACATCATAGACCGCGACATCGACGCGTCGGTGGCGCGCACCGCCGGCCGCCCCATTCCATCCGGCGCCATCACCGCGCGCCAGGCTGTGGTGTTCCTGGTGGCGCAATGTCTGGTGGGGCTGGCGATCCTCCTCCAGTTCAACTGGTTCGCGGTCGCGCTGGGCGCGGCCTCGCTGCTCCTGGTCGCGGCCTATCCTTTCATGAAGCGCATCACCTGGTGGCCGCAAGCCTGGTTGGGCCTGACCTTCAACTGGGGCGCGCTGCTGGGCTTTGCCGCCCAGACCGGCCGCCTCGATGTGGGCGACGCCATGCTCTACGCCGGGCTGATCTTCTGGACCCTGGGCTATGACACCATCTATGCCCACCAGGACAGGCACGACGACGAGCTGATCGGCGTCAAATCCACCGCGCGCCTGTTCGGCACCGCCACGCGCAAATGGGTGCTGCGCTTCTATGCCATCGCCTTCACCCTGATCCTGGCGGCAGGCTTCACCGAGCATACCGGCTGGGCTTTCGCCTTCGTGATGCTGGCGGCCGGCGCGCACATGCTGTGGCAGGTTAAGCGGCTCAACATTGACAGTCCCGCCAACTGCCTTGCCGTGTTCCGCTCCAACCGGGAAACTGGAGCGTTGATCGCGCTCGCTTTCCTGCTGGCGAGTTGGCTCGGGTGAGGAACGTCCGCGAAGCGGCAAATCGGTCCGTCGCTAGCGTCAGCGTAGCGCGACGACCGATTTGACTGACGAACGGTCCATAACGGCAGTGTATGGACGCGTCTGAGCACAGCGAAGACGCGAGGCCGGGATGCCGCGGCGGCGCTCTTGCCAATGCATGCACCACCGCCCAATCTTGCACCCATGATGCCGCTGTCCATCCTGACGCTGCACGGCCTGTTGCTGTTCATCGGCGCGGAGCTGGTCTTCTCGCTCACCCCCGGCCCCACCGTGATGCTGATCAGCGCCTATGGTTTCAAGGGCGGCTTTCGCGATGCGCTGGCCGCTATCGCCGGCACCCAGACCGGCAACACGCTGTGGTACGTGATCTGCGTCACCGGGTTGGGCGCGTTGGTGACGGCCTCGCCCCTGGTGTTCCATGGCATCAAGCTGGCCGGCGCGGCTTATCTGGTGTGGCTGGGGCTGTCCGCACTGTGGAAGAGCCGGCGGGCCGAGCCCGAAGCCATGGGCCCGAAGCTGAAAGGCAAACCCTATCTGCAGGCCACCCTCACCCAGATGGGCAATCCCAAGGCCATCCTGTTCTTCGGCGCCATCGTGCCGCAATTCCTCGACACCCATGCGGCGCTGATGCCGCAATATCTCATCATGTTCGCCGTCACCTTCATCGGCGAGAGCGTCATCCTGACCGGTTACGGCGCCTTGGCCGCCTATGGCGCGCGAAAAGTGGTGGCCCGTCATGCCGTCTGGCGCGAGCGCATCAGCGGGTTGGTGCTGCTGGCGCTGGGCGTGGCGGCGGCGCTGGCATGACACCAGAGCAATTCATCACCGCCAACGCCGCCCTGATCGCGCCACCGCTGGTGCCGGAGATCAAGCTGTATCTCGCCACCGAAGTGGTGCCACTGTGGCATGCCACCGAGGAAGAGCTGGAAAAGATCGGCGTGCCGCCGCCCTATTGGGCCTTCGCCTGGGCTGGCGGCCAGGCGCTGGCGCGCTACATTCTCGACAATCCCCAACTGGTGCGCGGCAGCAGCGTGCTCGACATCGGTTCCGGCTCCGGGCTGGTGGGCATCGCCGCCGCCAAAGCGGGCGCCGCGCATGTGCTGGCGGCGGATATCGATGCCCATGCCATCGCCGCCATCCGCCTCAACGCCGCTGCCAATGGATGCGACATCGCGGTAACCCAGGATGATGTGATCGGGTTGCCGGCCACTTGGGACATCATCCTGGTCGGCGATCTCTTCTATGAGCGTCCGCTGGCGGAGCGCTTATTGGCATGGCTAAAGTCATTGGAGCTTCCGGCATTGCTGGGCGATCCGGGACGCAATTATTTTCCCAGAGACGGTGTGGAAAAACTCGCCGGCTATTCGGTCCAGACCACGCGCGATCTCGAGGACCGCGAGATCCGCGAAACCGGCGTCTATCGTCTCGTCTAGATTTGCGCCAACCGGCGCAGCAACCCGCCTGTTTCGCGGGCGCGAATATTGCTAGGCGGATGGACCTGGCTCTGCCAAAGTCACGCATCAGCTAGCGGGGATATGCATGGCCGTCACCGAAGACATTATCGTCGCCGAACAACCGGAACTGCGCCGCGCCCTGGGTCCGCTGCAGTTGATCGGCATCGGCATCGGCATCATCATCGGCGCCGGCATCTTCGTGTCCACCGGCCAGGCCGCCGCCAACTATGCCGGTCCCGCGGTGGTGCTGTCCTACATCTTCGCCGGCTTCGGCTGTCTGCTGGCGGGCCTGTGCTATGCCGAATTCTCCTCCATGATCCCGGTGGCGGGCAGCGCCTACAGCTACACTTTCGCCACCTTCGGCCAATTCCTCGCCTGGATCATCGGCTGGGACCTGATCCTGGAATATCTCGCCGCCGCCAGCGCCGTCGCGGTCGGCTGGGCCGGCTACTTCAAGGGCCTGATGGCCGATTTCGGCATCACCATTCCCGCCCAGTTCGCCGAAGCGCCCATCCATATGAGCGCCGACCATGTGCTGAGTTTTTCCGGCGCCATCATCAACCTGCCCGCCATGTGCTTGGTGCTGGGGCTGACGGCGCTGCTGGTGATCGGCATCCGCGCCTCCACCAACTTCAATGGCGTGATGGTGATCCTCAAGCTGATCGTGGTCGCGCTGGTGATCATCTTCTGCATGCAATATGTGAAGAGCGAAAACCTGACGCCCTTCATCCCGCCAAACACCGGCACCTTCGGCAGCTTCGGCTGGAGCGGCATCCTGCGCGCCTCCGGCGTGGTGTTCTTCGCCTATATCGGATTCGACTGCGTCTCGGTGGCGGCGCAGGAGGCGCGCAATCCCCAGCGCACCATGCCCATCGGCATCCTGGGTTCGCTGGCGATCTGCACCGTCCTCTATGTACTGATGTGCATCGTGATGACCGGCGTCATCAAATACACCCAACTGGACGTGCCGCAGCCGGTGGCCGTGGCGGTGCAGGCGACGGGCGCGGGCCTCGCCTGGCTTGTGCCGCTGGTGGATTTCGGCGCCGTGCTGGGCCTGGGCACCGTGGTGCTGGGCCTGTTGCTCGGCCAGTCGCGCATTTTCTATGCCATGGCGCGTGACGGCATGCTGCCGCCGGTATTCGGCAAGGTGCATCCCACTTTCCGCACCCCACATGTTTCCACCATGGTGATCGGCGGTTTCGCGACCTTGCTGTGCGCCTTCCTGCCCCATGACCTGTTGATCGAGCTGGTTGCCATTGGCACCCTGGGCGCCTTTGTGCTGGTCTGCGCCAGCGTCATCATCCTGCGCAGGACCCACCCGAACGTGCACCGGCCGTTCCGTACTCCCTGGGTGCCGGTGGTGCCGATCGGCGGCATGCTGGTCTGCTTCGGCATGATGGCCGGCCTGCCGCGCGATACCTGGATCCGCTTTGTGGTGTGGGGCCTGATCGGGCTGGTGGTGTACTTTCTGTATGCCCGCAAGCGCGCCAAAACGCCGGACTATGCCCTGAAGCGGTGACAGAACGGGCGCAAGCCGCTAAGACGGCGGCATGAGCTACAAGTCCCTGCGCGACTTTCTTGCGCGTCTTGAAAAAGACGGTGAGCTGGTGCGCGTCAAGGAGCCCGTCTCCACCGTGCTGGAGATGACCGAGATCCAGACCAGGCTGATCGCCGAGGGCGGGCCGGCGGTGATTTTCGAAAAACCCATCAGGGCCGACGGATCGCCCAGCGACGTGCCCGTGCTGGTCAACCTGTTCGGCACCGTCAAGCGCGTCGCCATGGGCGTGACGATGGGCGGCAAGGCGCGCACTAACGGCGCTGACCTGCGCGAAGTCGGAGAATTGCTCGCCCAGTTGCGCCAGCCCCAGCCGCCGCGCAGCTTCGGCGAAGCCGCCGAACTGTTGCCGCTGGTCAAAACCATCCTGGCGATGAAGCCCAAGACCGTGGGCAAGCCCGCCTGCCAGGAGATCGTGCTGCGCGGTGACGATATCGATTTGTCGAAGCTGCCGGTACAGACCTGCTGGCCGGGTGAGCCGGCGCCGCTGATCACCTGGCCGCTGGTGGTGACCAAGGGTCCCACCGACGCGCGCGAGGACAATTACAATCTCGGCATCTACCGCATGCAGGTGCTGAACAGGAACCAGACCATCATGCGCTGGCTGAAGCATCGCGGCGGGGCGCAGCATCACCAGCGTTGGGGCAAAGAGAAAACCGCCCCCCTGCCCGCCGCCTGCGTGATCGGCGCCGATCCCGGCATCATCCTGGCGGCGGTGACGCCCGTGCCCGAAACACTTTCCGAATACCAGTTCGCCGGCCTCTTGCGCGGCCAGCGCGTGGAGCTGGCTGATTGCGTGTCCCAGCCGCTGAAAGTCCCGGCGGAAGCGGAGATCGTGATCGAGGGCGAAGTGTCGCTGTCGGACTATCGCGACGAAGGCCCCTATGGCGACCACACCGGCTATTACAATTCGGTGGAACAGTTCCCGGTCTTCACCGTCACCGCCATCACCATGCGGGAAAACCCGATCTATCTGTCCACCTACACCGCGCGGCCGCCCGACGAGCCCTCCATCCTGGGAGAAGCGCTGAACGAAGTCTTCATTCCGCTGATCAAGCAGCAATTCCCGGAGATCGTGGATTTCTGGTTGCCGCCGGAAGGCTGTTCCTATCGCATCGCCGTGGTCAGCATGAAGAAGGCCTATCCCGGCCATGCCAAACGGGTGATGATGGCGGTGTGGTCGTACCTGCGCCAGTTCATGTACACCAAATGGGTGATCGTGGTGGACGACGACATCAATGCCCGCGACTGGAAAGACGTGATGTGGGCCGTCTCCACCCGCATGGACCCGGCGCGCGATGTCACCATCATCGAGCACACCCCAATCGATTACCTGGACTTCGCCTCGCCGCAGTCGGGGCTGGGCTCCAAGATCGGGCTGGACGCCACCAACAAGCTGCCGCCCGAGACGGCCCGCGAATGGGGCAAAAAGATCGCCATGGATCCGGACATCATTAAAGCCGTTACAGAAAAATGGGCCAAACTCGGTCTGCCGGGCAGCGGCAAGCCCATCTGGTGAGACCCGCTCTCGCGCGCTAAAATCCCCGGGCAAAAATGGGCGGGGGCCCGGATGAAACAGTATGCGATTTTCGGATCGCTGGCGCTGGCCTGGGCCGGACTGCTGGGCACGCCCGCCGTCGCAGCCGATTGCAGCCTAAAGCTGGTCAATACCGTTCCCATAAAAATGGCTTATGACGGCCGGCGCGCGATCGTTCCGGTGACCATCAACGGCACGGAAAAGCCATTCCTGCTCGATACCGGCGGCTATGCCACGCAGATTTCCGCTGCCGCGGCGCAAGACCTGAAGCTCCTGATGACTGAAAGCGACGGCAAGCTGCTCGATCTTTATGGCAACGCATCGGAAAGGGCGGTCGTGGTGGAAATTTTTGTCCTTGGCCGGCTGGGCGACAAAAGAACCCGGCTCCCGATCATAACGTTCGGGGACAACAAGCTGTTCTCCGGCATTCTCGCCGCCGACTATATGGGCCGATACGACATCGAACTGGATTTTGCGGGCGGCAAGATGAATTATTTCTCGCAGGACCATTGTCCGGGCAAGGTCGTTTATTGGAACGCGGCCGCCATTGCGGCGGTTCCCATGCGGTTCGTCGACCATCATTTGATCCTGGATGTCAGTCTCGATGGCCATCCCTTCAAGGCTATGCTGGATACGGGAGCGCCGGTCACGACCCTGACCATAGAGGCCGCGCGGCGGGTGTTTGGGCTGACGGCAGACAACGGAGAAAAGGCTTTTGAACATGTCTTCCAGAAACTGTCCTTTGAAGGACTGGAAGTGGGCAATCCGCATGTCGTCGTCATCCCGGAGAAGGTCGGCAGCAAGGATGCCAACAACGACTTCGTGACCGGAAGCCGGGTGCGCCGGGTTGACGATCCCGATCCATCCGACCCGGTGATGCTGATCGGCATGAACATCCTGTCCAAGCTGCGCCTCGTCATCGCCTTCCAGGAGCAGAAAATTTACGTCACCCCGGCTTCAGCACAGCAGGCTGGGTCCGCGCCGTCCGCAGCGCCTGCTCCATAGGACATCCGGCAGCAATCATCTGGCAAGCATGGCACCGGCGCCATGGATCCGACATCATTAAAAGCGTGACAGAAAATGGGCGCCGCTGGGTTTACCGGGCAGCGGCAAGCCGATCTGGAAATGATTGGACTGCTTGTCAGCCCCGGTGATCTGGCGAGCATAACGGCGCAGCGCTAAAGTTCCCAAAAACGGGGCTGGAATATGCGCATTCAAATCGGATCTCTTGCAATCCTGTTGTCGTGCTTTTTGAAACCAGCCGTCGCGGCCGAAGAGTGTGGCGCGCTGAAGCAAATCACATCCATTGATCTTGTGCCCGCGCCGCAAGGTCCGCGCATGCTTGTGCCGGTTTCCATCAATGGCATGTCCAGGAACATGCTCCTAAACACCGCCGGCGGCATTTCCAGCCTGCAACGGGCGGCCGTGGACGCGATGGGTCTTCATGCCATCGATGCCAGCCGAGTGAAAATGCTGGATTCCGCCGGCAATGCCTCCACCTACTTCGTCCAGGTGGATGATTTCGCCATGGGCGCCATCCACGGCCCGAACTTGCAGTTTGTGGTTTCCACCGGCGGCGCCAATGCCAGCCCGCCTTTTGTGGGATCGCTGGCCGGCGACCTTATGAGCCAATATGACGTGGAGATGGATTTTGCGAACCGGAAGCTGAACTTCTTCTCCAAGGACCACTGTCCTGGCCATCTCCTCTATTGGAAGCCCACAGCCGTGGCCGTGGTGCCCCTCACCTATGACCTGCCCACCGGCGACAATTCCCGCACGGGATTTCGCCATTATACGCCACGGGAAGTACATCTCTCCGTGCCCGTGACGCTGGACGGGAAGAATTTCGACGCCTTGATCAACACCGGTGCGAACTATTCCACCCTCAGCGCCAATACCGCGAAGTTCCAGTTTGACGTTACCGCCGACTCGCCAGGCTCAACGCCCATGGGCAGCTTCGACGGCAATCCCGATCACAAGGTGTTTGGTCATGTCTTTTCCAGCCTGACGTTCGATGGCGTTACCGTGACCAACCCTCACGTCGCGGTGATCCCGGATCTGGTCGGCAGCAAGGATCCCAACAACGCAACCCGCGCCGACAGCCGGGTCCACCGCGTTGACGACAATATCGGAAGCCAGATCACCATCGGGATGGATGTGCTGAGAAAACTGCATCTCTTTATCGCCTTCGGCGAGCGCAAGCTTTACGTCACCCCCGCTTCGGCGCCGGTTGTCGCGGAAACGGCCCCGGCCAAGCCGTAAGATATCCGGCGGGCCTGCGCCGACAGGTGTAGCTTGCTGACATGCGCAACACCGTGTTTCCGATTCTGCTGCTGACGGCCACCGCCGCCCAGGCCCAGGACTGCGCGCCGGCCAGGCTGCTGGCCTCCGTGCCGATGCACAGCGCCGAGCCGGAAAGCAATATCCGCACCGTGCCGGTGACCCTCAACGGCGAGACGCGACACATGGTGCTGGACACCGGCGGCGCCGTCACCCAGCTCTCGCAGGGCACGATCGAGGAACTGAAGCTGCCGCTGCATGACAGCGGCGCGCGGGTCTATGACATCAATGGCCGGGTGTCGCACCACTTCGCCGTGGTCGGCGATTTCAATTTCGGTCATCTGAGCCGGAAGGACGCCGCACTGATGGTGTGGCCGGAGCCCAGGCGCCCTTATGCCGGCGAACTGGCCCAGGACATGCTGCAGCCCTATGACGTGGACGTGGATTTCGGCGCCGGCATCCTCAAGATGTACGCCAAGGATCATTGTCCCGGTCCGCAAGGCTGGACGCCCACGGTGCGCACCCCGATGCGCAACAAGGGCTGGCATCTGCATATCCCCGTGACCCTGGACGGCCGCACCTACGATGCCATCTTCGACACCGGCTCGCGCCATACCATCATGCGGCTGCAGGCGGCGCGGCGCGATTTCGGCCTGAAAACCGACTCGCCCGGCATGACTCCCTACCGCGCCATCAATGGCGACGCCTTCCTCACCGGCTATCTGCGCAATTTCTCCAAACTGTCCTTCGGCGGCATGACAGTGGACAATCCCGAGGTCATGGTGGTGCCCGACATGATGAGCCGCAACGCCGACAAGAGCCCGATGGCGCGCAACCGGGCCTATCACCACAATGCCGACCTGACCCTGCCGGAACTGTCGCTGGGCATGGACGTGCTCAAGCACCTGCATCTGTTCATGGCCTTCGGCGAACAGGCGCTCTACATCGCCCCCGATATCGCCGTGCCGGGCACGCCGCCGCACCTCGTCAAACCTTGACGCGCTGCCTCAGGTGCGGCATCGGGTGGGCATGACCAGCCCCACCAAGCGCGATCCCCAGGCAATCCTGAGTTCCCTGCTCGAGGCCGCCAAAAAGTGCGGCGCCGACGCCGCCGACGCCCTGTTCGTCGAAGGCGTCTCCTCCAGCGTCTCCTACCGGCTGGGCAAGCTGGAGGATGTGGAGCGGGCGGAGAATTACGACCTGGGCCTGCGGGTGTTTGTCGGCCAGCAGGTCGCGTTCATTTCTTCCACCGACCATTCGCCCGAGGCGCTGGCGGGGCTGCCGGAGCGCGCCGTCGCCATGGCGAGATTGGCGCCGGAAGACAAGTTCGCCGGATTGGCGCCCAAGGACCGGCTGGCCAAATCCATTCCCGCCCTCGACCTGGAAGATGCCAGCGAGCCCAGCGCCGAACTTTTGATCGAGCGCGCCCGCGATGTTGAAGCCGCAGCGCTGGCGGTGACGGGCGTGACCAACTCCGAAGGCGGCGGCGCCTCCTTCTCGCGCAGCGCCGTGGCGCTGGCGACCTCCACCGGATTTTACGGCCGCTATGCCGCCACCAGCCATGGCATCGGCGTGGCGGTGCTGGCGGGCGAAGGCACCGGCATGGAGCGCGACTATGACCAGGCCAACGCGCGTCATGCCTCCGACCTGCGCACCCCGGCGGATATCGGCCGCACCGCCGGCGAGAAAGCCGTCAAGCGGCTGAATCCGCGCAGCATGAAATCCCAGAGCGTGCCGGTGGTGTTTCATCCCGACGAAGCCGGCGGCCTGCTGGGCCACTTCGCCGGCGCCATTTCCGGCGCGGCAATAGCCCGTGGCGTGTCCTTCCTGAAAGACCGCATGGGCACCGCGATCTTCGCAGCCAACATCAACATCATTGACGATCCCCATCGGGTGCGGGGCCTGCGCTCCAAGCCGTTCGACGGCGAAGGCGTCGCCAATGCCCGCCGCGCCCTGATTGATGGCGGCAAGCTGACAAGCTGGCTGATGGACTGCGCCAGCGCCCGTCAGCTGGGCCTTCAAACCACCGGCCATGCCGCGCGCGGCACCGGCGGCCCGCCCAGCCCTTCCACCACCAACCTCTATCTGGAAGCGGGCAAGCTCAGCGTCCATGAGCTTATTGCCGACATAAAACAGGGCTTCTATGTCACCGAGCTGATGGGCATGGGGGTGAATGGCGTGACCGGCGATTACTCCCGAGGCGCCGCCGGCTTCTGGATCGAGAATGGCCGGATCGCCTTTGCCGTCTCGGAAGTCACCATCGCGGGCAACCTGAAAGACATGTTCGCCAGCCTTGTTCCTGCCGACGACCTGGAATTCCGCCATGGCGTCAATGCGCCGACCGTGCGCATCGAAGGCATGACCCTTGCCGGAGCGTGACCGGCCATTCCAGGACCCCGATGGCACACGTCCGGTGCCTACGCTGAGTCAGGCGACAGAAAACAACAATGCGCGTGAGGATCTTGTGCTGTTGGAAGACACGGTCCGCGAGGCCGGCCATATCGCGCGCAGCTTTTATGGCGGCGATTACAAGCAGTGGAACAAGGAAGGCGGCAGCCCCGTCACCGAAGCCGACCTGGCCGTAGACAAGTTCCTTTGCGAGACCCTGACCGCGGCGCGGCCCGGTTATGGCTGGCTTTCGGAAGAGACCGCCGACGATCCGGCGCGGCTTTCGCGCAGCACCGTCTTCATCATCGATCCCATCGACGGCACCGTCGCCTTTCTCAAGAATCGGCCGCACTTCACCATTTGCGCCGGCATCGTGGTGGACGGACGCCCTTGTTGCGGCGTGGTCTACAATCCGATCAGCGACGAGCTCTATTCGGCGCGCACGGGCGCCGGCGCCCATCGCAACGGCCAGCCCATCCATGTCGGCGCCCGCGAGGCTTTGCAGGACTGCGCCATGCTGGGCGACCGCACCCAGCTGACCGCCGCACCCTTCCCGCCCATGCATGTGCAGAACCGCAACTCGGTCGCGTATAGGGTCGTGCTGGTGGCAGACGGCAGCGCCGATGCCAGCGTCAGCCTCACCGCCAAGCGCGATTGGGACCTGGCCGCCGCCGATATCATCCTGCATGAGGCCGGCGGCCGGCTGACGGACGCGCGGGGCGACGTGATGATCTACAACCGGCCGGTGACCAAGCAGGCCAGCCTGGTTGCCGCCAATCCGCGGCTCAGTAACGAAATCATCACGCTCCTGCGACAATAAGAGAATTGAGCGTGCAAGCCCGTTCGGGCTTCAATGATGCGCCGCAACCGAAAGCCAAAACCCATGTCCGATCCCCAGCAGCTTCTGCATTTCGTGTTCGGCGGCGAGCTCAAGGACACCCAGCAGGTCGAGTTCAAGGACCTCTCCAAGCTCGATTTTGTCGGCATGTATCCCAACTTCGCCGAGGCCAAGAAGGCCTGGCGCGCCAAGGCCCAAGCCACGGTGGACAATGCCCAGATGCGCTATTTCGTGGTCCATATGCACCGCCTGATGGAACCCGAAGACGATCACCATCACTAACCATCTGGCCTCAAAAGGCTTTTTGCCTCAAAAGCCCCCGCATGCTACAGCACGGGCGCATGAGTTCCCGCAGGCCAAGCCTTAACACCGCCGCCGTCATCCGCCGTCTGCTGCGCGACTATGTCGGCGGCGAATGGGGCCTGCTGGCCTTCGCGATATTCTGCATGCTGCTGACCAGCGCCGTCGGCGGCCTGGTGCCCATGATGGTCAGCTGGGAGATCAAGCTGATCTTCATGCGTCACCAGAGCGAGTTGCTGCTGCCGCTGGCCTTGGCGGTGGCCGGCGTGGTCTGGCTTCGCGCTGTGACCCTGTTCGTTGGCCGCATGATGGTGGACTCGCTGGGGGAAAGGACGGTCGCCGCCGCCCAGCGCGATATGTTCGGCCGTCTGATCCGCCGCGACCTGGCCGATCTCAACGCCGTCCATTCCGGCCAATTCGTTTCCAACTTTCTTTACGACGCCACCCTGATGCGGGACGGCCTGACCCAGAGCATCGCCGCCGTATTCCTGGAAGCGGTACAGCTGGTCGTCTATCTCGCCTATGTGCTGATCAGCGACTGGCAACTCGGCGCGCTGGCGCTGATCATCCTGCCGGGGGTCGCCTGGGCGATGGAGCGGCTGGGCGGTTCGATGCGCCGCGCCGCCACGCGTGGCATGCGCGAGACCGGCGACCTGTCGGTGGTGCTGTCCGAGGCGATGGACGGCCGCCGCATCATCAAGGCGTATGGCCTGGAAGCGCACAGCGTGGCACGCGTAAATGCGCGTCTCAAATCGCGGCTGGGAACGCTGCTGAAAGCGGTGCGGCTGCGCGCCGCCGCGGCGCCCGTCACCGACCTGTTCCTGGGCGCAGTGGTCGGGCTGGTACTTTTCGTCGCGGGTTGGCAGAGCCTGCATGGCCAGATAACCCTCAACGCCTTTGCCGGCTTCCTCACCGCGCTGCTCTTGGCGCAGCAGCCGCTGCGCAACCTGTCGCAGCTTTGGCCCACCGCCTCCTCCGGAATTGCCGCCGCGGATCGCATCTTCGCCGCCATCGATGCGCGGCCCAGCATCGTCAACAGTCCCGGCGCCGTGGCGCTGGTGCCCAAGGGCGGCGCGGTACTCTTTCAGGGTGTCGGCTTCCATTATCAGGCCGATGCCGCCCCCACTTTGTCGGACGTCACGATGGATGTTGCCGCCGGCGCAAAGATCGCGCTGGTCGGTCCGTCCGGCGCGGGCAAGAGCACCATCTTCAACCTGCTGCTGCGCTTTTATGATGTGAACGCGGGTACAATCGCCATCGACGGCCAGGACATTCATGGCGTCACGCTGGAAAGCCTGCGCAGCGCCATCGGCGTCGTCACCCAGGAAGCGCTGCTGTTCGACGAAAGCATCGCCGACAATATTGCGCTCGGCAAACCCGGCGCCTCGCTGGGCGAGATCAAGGCGGCGGCGCGCAACGCCGCGGCGCACGACTTCATCGAGGCCATGCCCGAGGGCTATGACACGCGCGTCGGCGAAGGCGGCCTGAAACTGTCGGGTGGCCAGCGCCAGCGCATCGCCATCGCCCGCGCGATGCTGCGCAACGCGCCCATCCTTTTGCTGGACGAAGCCACCAGCGCGCTGGACGCCGAATCCGAACGCCAGGTGCAGGAGGCGCTGGCGCGGCTGATGAAGGGCCGCACCACCATCGTCATCGCCCACCGCCTTTCCACCGTGGTGGATGCCGACCGCATCTATGTGGTCGACAAGGGCCGCGTCGCCCAGGCCGGCAGCCATGCCGAGTTGCTGGCGGCGGACGGGCTCTACGCCAGCCTCTACCGCCACAATCTGGAAGACGTGCGATGAGCCTTCCCGTTGGCCTGCGCGCCTGGCGCGTGTTGACCGGCATGGCCTCGCCGTTTGCGCGGCTTTTGCTGCGCCGCCGCGCCACTCGTGACAAGGAAGACTGGACACGGCTGAACGAGCGGCTGGGCATGGCGGGATTGGCGCGTCCTGAAGGCCGGCTGGTCTGGATCCATGGCGCCAGCGTGGGCGAAAGCCTGTCGGCCCTGCCCCTGATCGAAAAGCTGCTGGACCATGCCACGGTGCTGGTGACCAGCGGCACAGTCACCAGCGCCGCGATGATGGGCCAGCGCCTGCCCAAAGGTGCGCTGCACCAGTTTGTGCCGCTGGACATGCCGGGCGCGGTCAACCGTTTCCTGGATCACTGGAAGCCGGACGCCGGCCTGTTCGTTGAATCCGACCTGTGGCCCAACCTGATCCTGGGCGCAGCTGCACGCGGGGTGAAGCTGGCGCTGGTCAATGCCCGCATCTCGGCACGCTCGGCGGAGCGCTGGGGCTGGGCCAGGCAAAGCATGAAGCGGCTGCTGTCGTCCTTCGACATGGTGCTGGCCCAGGACGAAGACGGCGCCGCCCGCTTCCGCGCCCTGGGTGCCAGGAATGTGGAGGTGGTGGGCAGCCTGAAGGCCGACGCCCCGCCGCTCGGCTGCGACGAAGGCGCCTTGGCCGAACTGCGCCAGGCCATCGGCAACCGTCCCGTGCTGCTGGCAGCCCAGACC